>JAJRWW010000100.1 GCA_024276595.1 Myxococcota bacterium | reverse complement strand
TCGTGCTCGGTGATCTGGCCCTCGACGACCATGGTCCCTCCGTATCCGGCCCGGACCCCGGGCTCCCGGGAAGTAGCGCCCTCCCGGTGCGGATCGTGGCACACCCCCCCGGCCCGGTCAAGCGCCCTCACGCGCCCCCGAGGTGCCCGTCGAGCTCGCGCTGGAGGGCCGAGAAGCGCCGGTACCGGCCCCGAAGCCCCGCCACCCATGCGGGGGCGGGGTCGATGGCCTCGCAGGTCGCAAGCAGGTGCGCCGCGTGGCCGTAGTCCCGGCGCCGTTTGTTGCCCGTGACACCGGCCAGGCCTTTCTCCGCAGCCTCGGGCATGGCTTCGAGCACCGCTTTGCGCACCCCGGCATCGGCCATGCGGTGGACGCCGGCCTCCTGGAGGATCTCGGCGATTTCGGTCCGGCCCGGTCGCTCCGCCGGGCGTTGACAGGCCCGGGGGGCCGGGATATACAGGAACAGCCAGGGGAGCCAAGGGATCAGGGCGAGGCCATGCCGAGACGTCCAGCCCCATTTTCCGAGCCTGAACGGTCGCGACACACCCAACGAGGTGGCCACGGCCGCCGTGTTTCAGGGGCCCGGCCGCAATGGCCCGGGCCGGCCCCGGGCGCGGCGCCGAAATGCGCCGGCCTCCCCACGGCCAGGCCCGGGCCGTCGAGCACACGGGTGTAGATCTTGAACGGGTCACGCACCGTATGAGGCATCACCGGCTTCACGATCCCCGCCCTCTCACCCTCCTGCGGCACCGCGCCCTGAACGCCCGGTTGGTCCGCCCTCTGCCCCGACTCGAACCCGCTCGTCCAAGGCACCGTGACCAGGTTCTCGTGCGGAATGCAGCCAGCCCCTGCCCGCTCAGGCACCCCATGGGCGGGACAATCCTGGGCCTCTCTGCCGCAGATGCGACCCTGGATGACAAATGGTGGACGCTGCGGTACCTGCACGCAGGGCCGCGCACGTGGCGTTGCCCGACAACGGTGAGGCAGCGAATCCACCGAGGCAGAGACGTCGACGACGTGATCTGACTCGGGCCAGGCAGTGTGCCGGGAAACCCCTGCCTCATTCTTTCAACCAATTGTCATCATTGGAGAATCCCCCACCTTGACAGAGGGACTACAGGGTGTCCCTTCCTTCCACAGCGCGTTGCTCAGGGTTCCGCTTTGGCGTATGGTGCCCTTCCCAGGAGGGCGGTGCCATCGGGTGCACCCATCTGCCCGGAGAGCGAACGTGATGAGCGACGAGGTTCTCACCATCAAGGAGGTCGCGGTTCTTCTCAAGCTGGCCGAGAAGACCGTGTACTCGATGGCCCAGAAGGGGGAGCTCCCGGCCTTCAAGGTCCGGGGGCAGTGGAGGATTCGCCGCACGGACTTTGACGAGTGGATGGAGGAGCAAGCCCGGCACGCCAGGGAAGGCGAGGAGGGAGAGCGGTGAGCACGCGCTTCGAGCAGCTCGCGCCTGGGGTGGTCGTGCGTGGCCCGCTTCTTCCGGAGCCGGTCGAGGTCATCACGACCATCCCGATGGGCGAGTCGATCAAGCTCGTCGGCAAGGGGCTGCGGACGAGCCAGGTCTATGACCCGGTCCTGAGCCCCTCCCAGATCGAGCAGCTTTCCGTCAGCCCCACCGAGCAGCCCTTCGACGGTGACGCCGTTCGCTTCCGCCTGGGCGTGGAGGCCGCCCGGCTTGGCCTCGCCTACGAATACGACCCCTACTTCTCGCTGTCCATAGCACGTGTCGATCCCCTGCCGCACCAGCTCGAGGCCGTCTACGAGTACTTCCTCGCGCTGCCGCGCATCCGCTTCCTGCTCGCCGACGACCCCGGGGCCGGGAAGACCATCATGGCCGGCTTGCTCCTCAAGGAGCTGAAGGTCCGGGGCCTCGTTCAGCGAACGCTCATCGTCGCGCCCGCCAATCTGACTTTCCAGTGGCAGCGCGAGATGAAGGACAAGTTCCGCGAGCAGTTCGAGGTCATGCGAGGCGAGATCCTCCGCAGCCAGTACGGACAGAACCCGTGGCAGGAGAAGAGCCAGGTCGTCACCTCGGTCTCGTGGATCTCGCGGATCGCCGATGCCAAGGAGAGCCTGCTGCGGAGCCGATGGGACCTCGTGATCGTGGATGAGGCGCACAAGATGAGCGCCTACAGCCAGGACAAGAAGACACTCGCGTTCCAGCTCGGCGAGGCGCTCTCGGAGCGGACGGACCACTACCTGCTGATGACCGCCACGCCCCACAAGGGGGATCCGGAGAACTTCCGGCTGTTCCTCAGCCTGCTGGACCGCGATGTCTACGGTGACGTCAAGAGCCTCGAGGAGGCCATGCGGCGGCACGAGGCGCCCTTCTACCTGCGCCGGACCAAGGAAGCCCTCGTTACGTTCCCCGACGAGAACGGGAACGTCCACCCGCTCTTCACCGACCGCGAGGTGCGCACCGCGAAGTTCGATCTCGACGGCGAGGAGTACGACTTCTACGACGCTCTCACGCGGTACGTCGAGGACCAGTCCATCAAGGCGGCCGCGAGCGACTCCCCACAGGCACGTGCGCTCGGCTTCACCATGGCCATGCTCCAGCGGCGCTTCGCCTCCAGCGTCTACGCCGTGCGCCGGAGCCTCGAGCGCATGCGCGACAAGCGGGAGCGCATCCTCGAGGATCCCGAGAAGTACCGTCAGGAGCAGATCGCTCGGCGGCTACCCGACGACTTCGACGAC
>JAJRWW010000099.1 GCA_024276595.1 Myxococcota bacterium | reverse complement strand
CGCGTTTGCGAGTGCCGGCCGAAGGCCCAACCGTGCGACATCGATTCGGAGTCACGGAGCGTAGCGAAGTGACAACGAATCGATCCTAAGCAGCGGAGCTGCGGCCCATTGGCGCCCCCGCTCCGGGGTTGATTCTTCGCAACTGGGCGCCCCCGCTCCGGGGTTGATTCTTCGCAACAGCGCCGCCGGTCGGCTGATAACCCTGGTATGACAATGCCTCGACAGATTCTCCCTGGCTCCACATACCTGCTCTCCAGGCGATGTACCCAGCGCCAGTTCCTCCTCAAGCCTTCCCAACGCATGAACGCCATCTTTCTCTACTGCCTCGCAATGGCGGCACAGAAGACTGGCGTCCTCGTACACGCCTTCGTCGTTCTCTCAAACCACTACCACGCTGTCGTCACCGACAAGCGCGGAAACGTCCCAAAGTTCATGGAGGAGCTCAACAAGCTCGTCGCAAAGTGCGTGAACGCATCCCTGGGGCGATGGGAGAACGTGTGGGCCACCGAGCAGCCCAGCCTCGTCAAGCTACAGGACCCTGAGGACGTCTTGAGCCACATGGTCTATACCCACACCAACCCGGTCAGCTCATTCCTCGTAGACCGCAGCATCCGCTGGCCTGGCCTGCGCTCAGACCCTTCCGACCTCCTCAAGGGAAGCATCGAGGCCACCCGCCCAGACGTCTTCTTTCGCGCCGACGGCTCCACCCCCAGCGCCATCGACCTCGAGCTCACCATCCCAGAGTGCTTCTCCAACATGAGCCCCAGGGAGCTCGTCACGACCCTGCAACAGAGGATCAAGGACAAAGAGGCCGAGCTCCGACAGGAGGCTCAAGAAAAGGACATCCACTTCCTAGGCGTCAGGGCCATCAGGCGCCAGTGCCACACGGACTCCCCTGTCAGCCGGGAGCCCAGGCGCAACCTCAGCCCTCGCGTCGCAGCCAAGAACAAGTGGCGACGCATCGAGGCACTGCGTCGGCTCAAGGAGTTCACCCGCGACTACTACGAGGCATTGACGCGCTGGAAGCAGGGCTTCCACCAGGTCATCTTCCCTTCAGGCACCTACGCCATGGTGACGCAGCTCCACGCCGTCTGCGCCCCACCGTAGGCAGCCAGAGCCAGGACCGCTCCCTTGGCGCCCTGGCGCCAAGGGGCCTCCATCATCATCACCCCCAGTCGACAGCCCTTCCTCAAGCCCGAGCTGCGCCTGCGATCTGCCCTGCGCATGCACGCGTTGGTCCAATGGACCATGCTCGGATCCTGGGTCGAGGGGAGATCCAGCTACCCCGGTGATCCGTGGGGGAGATCACGACAGCGAACATAAACCCCGGTTGGGGAGATCCGGGGAGATCCGGTGCGGGAGAGCGCCGAGACCGACAGCGATCAACATCAACCCCGGTGGGGGGCAAAGCGAGCGGGTGGGCGCGCCGCGCGCCCGCGCCACAGGAGCATGCCCATCAGCAGCAGGAGCATGCCGGGAGGCTCCGCGCCTGGCGCGGCGCGGCAGCCGCAGCCCTTGTCCGGGCACTCGTAGCAGGGCAGGTCGGTGGCGTCTTTGCTGGCGTCAAGGGGGGGGCCGGCGTCGGCCACCGCGTCGGCCACGCAGGTGCCCGCCGCGCAGTGGGTGCCCGGGGCGCAGGGGGCCTCGCAGGCACCGCAGTGGGCATCGTCTCGGGTCTGGTCCACGCAGGCGCCGGCGCAGTCGGTCAGTCCGGGGTCGGGGCACACGCAGGTGCCCTGCTGGCAGACCAGGTAGGCAGGGCACGGCTCGGTGCCCGCCTCGGGGGTGAAGGTCACGTCCAGCGCGTACGGCCCCTCCATCTCGATGGCGTTGGCCACGTAGGTGTCCACGGTGAGCAGGTAGCGTCCTGGCTGCAGGCTGGCCGACAGGTCGGTGTGAGCCCGGTCGATGCAGGCGTCCTGGTCGGGCGCCGAGAGCAGGTGCAGGTCCGGGTCGGGGTCGTCGTTGGGGTAGGCGGGCACGTGGGCGGACAGGGTGCCGGGCTGGCAGAGATCCACCTGGTAGACCCACTCCCGGCCGTACTCGTCCAGGGAGTCGTTGCAGCCGTAGTAGTTGAAGTACTGCGACGGGCCCACCGTGGTGTCCCGCTCGTCGTGAAAGGGGAGATCCGGGATGGGAATGGGGTTGTCTCGGGTGCCCAGCGCGGGCGTGGGCTCGGCCCCAAAGGTGGACTCGATCAGGTCCCACAGCTCACTGCGCCCGGCGTCATAGTTGAGGGCCCAGATGCCCACGCCGCCCAGGTTCTCGTCCAGGATGAGCTTGTACTTGGCCGCGAGGCTCTCCACGTCGTCGTAGTAGACCTGGTGCCAGGTGGAGCCCGACTGCCAGCGGTACCATGGGTTGCGCGTTCCCGTGTTCCAGCGGCGCGTCTGACCGCCCTCCACCGCGGCCTGGGCCTCGGCGTAGGTGACTGGCCCCTCGCTCGTGAGAGCCGCCGCCGCAAATGTGTCGTCCGCGGTGGTCCACTCCCGTCCGTAGTAGGGCACGCCGTAGACGATTTGGCGCCGCTGCTGGGCGGTGATGAGGTTAGAGTAGTACGCGATGGACCGGAGGGCCGACCAGGAGACGGCGTGGCGGACCTCCGGGGTGACCCGCAGCAGCCCGGTGGGGCCCGCGTAGCTGGAGCCGGACCAGAAGAACCCATAGCCCATGATGAAGTAGTAGTCTATCTCGGCGAGCAGGGAGGGCAGGTCGAAGGCGCCCGTCCAGTCCACCGCAGGTCCGGCGATGCTGATCTCGGCCAGGGGGTAGCCCCGGGCGTCGAGGGCCGCCCGCAGCTCCTGGATGAAGGTGGTGAAGTCGTCGCGGCTCCCCGAGGGCACGCCCTCGAAGTCCACGGAGATGCCGTCGGCGCCCCCCGCCTCCATCTGGTCGATCATGGTTGTGATGGCCGCCGTGCGCCGGACCAGGTCCCCGGTCAGGGTGGCGATCCCCGAGCTGGAAAAGAGGGTGAAGGTGAGGTGCACCTGCACGCCGTTGTCGTGAGCTGTCTGCACCGTGGTGTCGTCTGGCCACCCGTGGGCAGCAGTGACCTGGCCGGCCGAGTCCATCTCCACCGCGAACCAGGCCAGATGCGTCAAGGCGGACCAGCGGATCGTCGAGAGGTCCAGCACCCAGTACGGGAGATATCCATAGACCACCCGGGGGAGGGCCCGAGGCTGAGGGGGAGGGGAGGGCGTGGGCGAGGACATGGGCATGCGCCGAGACGGGGGCAGGGCGCCCGGGCGTCGCCGGAGGGCCTCCTCGTGTACCGACCGGGGCTGCAACCGGTCGGGCAGGCGTGGCGCCTCACGCCGGAGCGCCTCGAGGCGGGGCGTTCCACGGGGCGCTGTGCCTGGTGCGGCGCGCCCCAGCGCCTGGCGGGGCGTAAGCAGGACCGCTGCCGTCGCGGCCATGGTCGCCACGGCGAGGAGACGGTTGGGGCGAAGGGCTCGGGACCGCCGTGCAGGCATCTTTCGTGCTGCGGACATGGTGTTGAGTATAGCGGCTGTGCGCCTCCAGGTCTGCACTCGCCTTGACTATAGGGCCGTCGAGTGGGTTTTTCTTCGGCTCACATCGAGCCCCTGCAGAAGCTCCTCCAGCACAGATCTGGCCTCGTCCGGGGCTGCGCCGCGGCGTTGTTGACGCTCGTTGGCGGATCGCTGGATGACGATACCGCCCTGGGGTGTACTTCTGGGCTATTCTGTGCGGAAGTGCCGCAGTCGGTGGCCCCCGGGCGGGTACCACAGACCTGGCCCCCGGTCTTGTCGTTGTCGGTGGTACAGGGCACCCCACCGCAGTCGGCGAGGCTGCCCGGCGCACAGACACCCCAGGCCAGGGCTCAGGAAGGATCGCCGATCTTGCCCATGAAGAGCATGGATTGGGACTGTGCCTCGTAGATGACGATGAGAAATGGGTGGTCTACGCGTATCGCCAAGATCGGTGGGGCCGAGGTGTATCCGATCTCCACGGAGGTGACCGCGGCGGCCTCGGTGCCCACCTCGTCCACCTTGACATAGGTCTTGTGCTTGACGTCGCTGATGAACAGGTTCGCGTCGGGGTTGATGCCCGAGAAGTCCGCCGCTCCAGCCTGGAAGGCCACGGACATGCCGAGGGTGGCCAGCACATCCACGAGGCTCTTTTCGTACTCCAGCTCGAAGCGCGGCAGGTCCAGGTCTACCTCCTGCTCGGTGAGCTGTGCCATCCACGTGGTCCAGCTTGTGGCATCG
>JAJRWW010000098.1 GCA_024276595.1 Myxococcota bacterium | reverse complement strand
CCAGGTCAGCCGCTCCTGGTCGCAGAGCTTCCGGGCAGCGACGGGTGCTGAGCCTCCCAGCGCCTTGGCCAGATCCAGCAGGTCCTTGCACACCCAGGTCCGTGAGCCGCTGCGCCTGATCATGGGCTGGTCGCGCGCAGCTCTCGCCTTGGTAGCAATGTACTTGTACGCCGCGGGGAGCGCCTCGCTGCAGACCTTCTCAAGGTGCTCCTTGTAGGCTGGCGTCGTACACCCCAGGATGACCCAGCTCGGGACATCCCATTTGCGACTGCTGAGAGAGCGCTGCAGCGTGTCCCTGAGCTCCGCGGCTTCGGCCCTGTAGATGCAGCTCTTGAAGGCTGCGCAGCCAGGCTTTTGCGCGCAGCCAAGGACCTGCTTTCGATACGCCTTGTTCTTGCGCTCTCGTCTGCACTTCGCCAGGAACTTCGACCTGTCTGGCCTCTGCCGATCCTTGGGCGAGAAGCAGGAAGAGACTCGATCAAAGAGCTTTTCACAGGTGATCTTGGTTCTGACACTGCAACCTGCTGGTACAAGGGCTGCCGCCAAGCCAATCCACAGGATCACAGCCTTCTTCATGGTGTCCTCCTTCCTGAGAAACATTCTTCGCAAAGGCCTCAGGGGTTCTTACGGCTTCGACTGTCCCCCTCCCTCGGCCGGGGCCCCATGTGCGAGGGTGGGTGTCGCCCGAGGGTGTGGCGCACCAGGTGCACCTTCACCAGGTGCGCCTTGCCGGCGACGATGGTCACCTGCCTGTCCGTGTGGTTGAAGCCCGGCAGGTGCACTCGCAAGGAGGCGTTGATTACGCCCTTTTTTTGGTTCTTGAAAGAGATGCGGAATGGCTGGCCCATCATGCGCTGGCCCATGCGCGCAAGCCACAGGGGCCTGGTAAACCTGGCAAAGGCGTTGGTCGGCGTGCCCACCACCGTGAGCGTGGCAGGGCGCCACACCCTCCACCTGTTGCCGACCGTGCCAGCCTTTGTCCGGGGCGTGATCTTGTACACCACGGTGAAGCGGCGCTGCCTGTCCACAAGGGAGATCACGTGGTCCCGACCGTCGTTGGGCACGGACACGCTCGTGGGGAGCCCCTCCGGGAAGCCCAGGGGCTTGCCGTCCAGCAAGGCCGTCCACGTGGGCGGCGTGACCCGCAGGGCAAAGACCCGAGGCTTGCTGGTCGGAGGGTGCATGCTTCGCCACGCCGTGCCCATCGCCACCTTCCTTGCGCCAGCGTCGAGCTTGCCGCCGGGCCCTGTCTTCCCCGCGTCGACGCCCACGCTCCGTCGCGCGCCAGCGTCGCCATGCCCCGATGCCCGAGGCGCCCCGCCCCCGTCGGCGATTCGAATCCCGCCGCCCTGGCCAGCGTCCACCCCTTGCCCCTGCGCCAGGAGCGCTGCTCCGGCATCGGAGCCCCGCGTTCTTGGAGTCTCTCCCGGGCTGCCGCGCATGGTCTTAATTCCCCATGCCACGCCGAGACCCGCGCCGGCGATGAGCACCAGCAGGAGCGCTAGCTTCAGCAGGGAGCGCAGACCCTGGCGTCGGCTCAGGCGACCGAGCAGCCCCTTTACCTCCTGGTTGTGGGGGTCAAAGGAGAGGACGCGATTCAGCAGGGACATGGCCCTGGCGTGGTTGCCCCGCCGGAGCTCAGAGCGGGCGCGCTCAACCAGGTTCTGAATCAAAATAAGCTCGAAATCTCTCTGGTATTCATCTGGGTTCTTGAAGAACTTCTTTAGCTCCTGGCGCCCATCCTCCACCTGGCTCCTTGCGAGGTACTCGGTCAAGGTCTTGCGCAGCTCCTCCACGCTGGAGAAGCGGTCGTCGGGGTTGCGCGCCATGGCACGGTCGATGATCTTCGAAAGCTCGTCCCCCACCTGCGGGTTGGCGATAATGGGGAGGATGTAGTCCACCTCGGCGATGCGCTTGAGCACCTCGTGGGGGTTCTTTCCCTTGAAGGGGAGCTCACCCACAGCGAGCCGATACAGCAGTATCCCAACACTGAACACGTCCGTGCGGAAGTCCAGCCGCTCCCCGATCACCATCTCCGGAGCCATGAAGGCTGGTGAGCCCAGGAGCTGGCCGGTCACTGTCAGCTTCTGGGTGTCCACCATCGACGCGATGCCGAAGTCCGTGAGCTTGATGACCCCGTCGTCGCGGACCATGATGTTCTCCGGCTTGATGTCCCGGTGGATGATTCCCGAGCTGTGGGCGTGGACCAGGGCGCTGCACACCTCCGCCACGATCATCGCGCCCACCTCCGGGATCCTCAGGCTCACCGTGTCGAGGAGCTCCTTGAGGGTGGGCCCATGGATGAACTCCATCACGATGAAGTTGTCCTCGCTGTCTTTGCCCGAGTAGTCGAAGATCTCCAGGATGTTGTCGTGGCGGAGGCGCGCCACGGCGTGGGCCTCCCGCTGGAAGCGGTCTCGAGACTCCTTGCGGGTGGCCAGGTGGGCGTGCAGGATCTTCACCGCCACCTCGCGGTTCAGGCTCGTGTCCAGGGCTCGGAACACGGTGGCCATGCCTCCCTGGCCGATCTCCTCGAGGATCTCGTACTTCGAGAGCACCTCGCCGACCCTTGGGTGTGCCGATGCCATGCTGTCCTGTCTGCTCCAGACGGTGGTTTGACCCAAAAAGCTGCCAGCGGGCTATCTTAGGGGGAGGGCGGAGGGGCGAGCAAGGGAAATCACGCCGGGGCCGAGACCGGCCACGGAGAGCATCCCTCTGCCCTCTTCGCGCGCAATGTGGGCTTGAAAAAAGGGCCAGCAACAATTAGACGAGAGCCCATGGGACCTGGCACCTCAGAGCGACACGTGCGGCAGAGCCCCGGCGGGGTGGGGCGATGACCGGCAGCGGCGCGGTGCGTGACGTGGTGGAGCTGCTGGTGCGGCGCGCCAACCGCTTCGGGCGCTGGCCGGCCATTCGCTTTCGGTCTCCTGCGGGAGAAGAGCAGTCGTTGAGCTGGTCCGACTGGCTGGAGCAGTCCTGGCGCATGGCCAACGCCCTGCGCTCCGCTGGCGTGCGGCCGGGGGACCGGGTGGCCATCTTCGCCCGAAACTCTCCACAGTGGCTGGTGGCGGACATGGGCATCCTCATGCTGGGCGCCGTGAGCGCTCCCATCAGCCGCTCCGCCCCGGCGGCGGCCCGGGCTCGGATGCTCCTGGAGCTGGCCCCCAAGGTGGTGTTCGTAGGGGATCTGGACGATCTGGCTCGCCTCCGAGAAAACCGCAAGGGCCTGGAGCAGGCCACCCAGGTGGTGCTCCTCCATCCGCCGCCAGAGGAGCTGCCCGACGACGAGCGCTGGGGAGGAGGTGGACGCCCGGCCCGCTTCGGCGACCTGCTCATACGCGGCAAGGCGATCCTGGATCGGGGCGACGGCATCCGGCCGGAGAGCAGCGGCCGGGACCCGGGCGCTCCGGCCACGATCGTCTACACGGCCGGGCGGAGCGGACCGGCCCGGGGGGTGGTCATCTCCCACCAGAGCCTGATGCTGAAGCTGCGAGCCCTCAGGGATGTCGTAGTGCTCCCCCGCAGCGCCACCCAGCTCCTGCTGCTTCCCCTGGCGGGGATCTTCGGGCACCTCATGGCCTGGGCAGCCATCGACCAGGGCGCCACCACGTTCATTCGCAACCCGGGCCGAGGTCTGAGGGATGACATCCTGGCGGCTCGCCCGCATTTCATTGCCGGTGCGCCCGCACATTTCGACCTCATCCGAGAGATTATCCTCGCCAGGAGGGATGGCGCCATGGGCCTCCCTGGGCGGATCACTCTCCAGCTCTCGGAGCGCCACTTGGCCGGCGCGGGTGGAGGGGCATCCGTGGGCAGGGGAGGCGCCGGCCTGGCCATCACCAGGCGCCTGCTGAGGACCAGGGTCCGCCATCTGCTGGGTGGCCGGATCCAGCACCTGGTGTGCGGAGGAGGGCTCGTGGACGAGTCGGTGGAGAGCCTCTTCGAGCTGGCCGACCTGCCCCTGCTCACCGGGTACGGCTCCTCGGAGACCATCGCCGTGGCCACGGCCAACAGGCTGGATCGCCGCAACCGAGGCAGCGTTGGCCTGCCACTGGGCGGCGTGGAGCTGCGTCTCTCTCCGGCCGGAGAGGTGCTCGTGAGGGGAGGAGGACTCTTTTCGGGATACCTCCGCCCGAGCGAGCCAGGCTCCACCGAGGTCCAGGTCCTGCCGGCCCTGGACCCCGACGGCTGGTATCACACCGGAGACCTGGGCCTGATAGAGAACGACTTTCTCTTCCTGACGGGGCGGAAGGAGGATATCATTACCCTGCGGGGAGGGCGCGTCGTGGCGCCCGCGCTCATCGAGAGCGCCCTCTGCGCCTCGGAGCGGGTCGCGCACGCGGTGGCCTGCGGCGAGGGAGAGCCCCACGTGGGTGTCTTGCTCTGGCTCTGCGAGGAGGCCAGCTCGGGCAGGGTCGGACGGGATGAGGAGCAGCGGGACTTGCAGCGGCTGATCGACAGGACGAACCAGGGGCTGGAGCGCCATGAGCAGATTGGAGCCTTTCGGGTGGTCCCGGGCGCCCTCTCGGTGGAGGAGGGAGAGGTGTCGGCAAATGGCGAGCCCATCCGTGCGCTGATCCTTCGACGCCACCGGGAGCAGGTGGACGCCCTCTTCGGGAGGCACAGGTAGGGATGTCGGGCACAACCTATGTTCACCCGCTACTGGACACTGAGGCCGCTCTCCTGAGCGTCCTCGAGGCCACTGACATCCCTTTGCTGGCGCTCTCCATGGGCGGCGACCTGCTCCTGCTCAACTGGCGCATGCAGGCCATCACCGGCTTCGCGCCGGGTCGGCGCCTCCGGTCGGACTTCACGACAGAGGTCTTGGCCCCGGCGGATCGCGCCAACATCAGTGAGCACCTGCGGCACATGCAGGACCCTTCCTCACCGGAGACGGACTCTGTGCGCTGGACCTTTCTCACGAGGGATGGAGGACAGCGCACCATCGCCTTCTTTGCCATTCGTCTCCGGGACGCCACGGGAGACGCCATAGGAGTGCTTTATGTGGGCGCCCGAGCGCACACCTCCGCGTCCACCGGCCCTGCCCACTCTCCTGACGGGCTCTCCGCCAGGGATCGGGACGAGAACATCTCGTCGCTGGTGTTCAGCATCGACGTGGCCACAGGGAGCATCGCGTCCATGAACAGAGCCGCCGAGTACCTGCTCGGCTATCGCCCGAGAGACTTCAAGACTGATCCCAAGCTGCTCTCGGCGCGGGTGTTGCCCGAGTACCACGAGGCATTCGGGGCCTGCCTGGCCGACGCCAGGCGCGGGGTCGCCCGCTCCATAGAGGTGGGCTTTGCCCGCCGGGACAACGACGTGGTCATCCTCGCCATGATGCTCTACCCAGGGCGCAACAGGGCAGGGGAGGTGGTCTCCGTGGAGGGCATCGGCCGTGACATCACCGCCCGCAAGGAGGCGGAGGAGCGCCTGGCAGAGTCCCACTGGGAGCTCCAGGCGGCCTATGACCGCCTCCAGGCGCAGCACGATGAGCTGCAGTCCCTCGACCAGCTCAAGTCCCAGGTGCTGGCAAACGTCTCGCACGAGCTGCGCACGCCCCTCGTGACCATCCGCGGTTACAACGAGCTCATCCTGAGGGGAGAGATGGGGCCCTTGACGGACCGCCAGCGAAAGGGCCTGGATGTCTCGGCCAGGTCCATCGGGAAGCTGCTCAGGCTGATAGAGAATCTCATCGACTTCGCCCGCCTGGAGAGAAACCGCCTGAGCCTGTCCACCGAGCGCCTGGACCTGGGAGGGATCCTGTCTGACGTGGTCACCGATGTGGCCGACGCCATGCAGGCAAAGAACTTGACCCTGAAGCTGGATCTACACCCGGAGCCGTTGCTCGTCCTCGGGGACCGCGCTCGCCTCGGTCAGGCATTCCGAAACCTGGTGGACAACGCCGAGAAGTTCAGTGATTTCTCCGGGACCGTGGAGCTCGCGCTGACTCGTGAAGGAGACGAGATCCACTGCCGGATAAGCGACAGGGGCATCGGCATTCCCCCAGAGGAGCACGAGCGCATCTTCGAGACATTCTACCAGGTGGACGGCTCCTCCACCCGGGAGTATCCTGGGCTCGGAATAGGCCTGGCGGTGGTAAGAGAGGTAATGGAGCTCCACGGAGGACGGGTGGAGGTGACCAGCGAGCCGGGCGAGGGATCGCAGTTCCTGGTGGTGCTCCCCACCGCAGACGCGCGGCAGCGCTGGCTGGACGACCCTCGCAACCGTAAGCCGTAACCGATGGGTTTCCCCGGGGTTTCCCCGGGGCTACCATGATTCGCAGGTTCAGAGCTCCCTGTGGGGCCGCGTTGAGGATCTGCGGCGAGTGGGTGGCGATGACAAACTGGAGCGCTTCGTCTCTGGCGAGGGCGTCGAGCGCGCGCATGAGCTTGCCCTGCATGCGCGCGTGGAGGTGGGCGTCGGGCTCATCGAGCAAGACGATGCGAGCGCCAGGTGACAGCACCGAGACGAGGACCTGCAGGGCCTGGTGAAATCCCGAGCCCGCCGCGATGATGTCGCGGTTCTGCGTGAGCACGTCGTCCTCGCCTCTGCTCCTCGCCGTACTGCGAGCATGGCTGTGTCGCGCCGGCTGTGCGGATCCCGCACTCACGCACCTCGGACGCATCGCCACAAAGTCCGCGCGAGATCGAGACTCAGCCGGCAGCCGCCAGCCATCAGCTCTCGCTTTCGCGGCACGCTGAGACCGAGCGCCGGTGCCGGTGCGCTACCTCGGTCCTTGCTCGTCGCGGCCAGCCGCCTGGCCGCCGCCCTCGGCCGTGGCGACCAGACCAGCCTCCCGCAGCACGGCCCGGAGGCGGTCGAGCAGTGGGGCGGCGAGGGGAGTGGTCAGCAGGGGTGCCAGGGGAAGGAGCAGGTCGACGGCTTGCTCGGCGAGGCGGTGGGTGCGCGCGCCCTGCGGCGAGCCGTCCCACGCCAGGTACAGCAGCAGCCCGAGCTGAAGAGCCCACAGCGCCAGCGCGCCGATGTCCAAGTGCCCGGGCGGAAGCGCCAGGGTGTTTGGGGCGTCCAGCGCCTGGCGAAAGAGCGCGATGTCTGCCTCGCGGATGTCGCGCGTGCCGCTGCCGAAGACGGAGGCCTCGCTCGTGGGGTCCGCCACGATGCGGACCAGCGCTGCGAGCAGCGGCTGATCGCCAGCGAACGCGTCGATGTGGTGGTGCAGCAGTCCCAGGGTGCGCTCGCGCAGGTCGGTCGTGCGCGCCAGCAGCACCTGACCGTGCCGCAGGCGCTCCTCGTGCAGCTCGCGGTAGTAGGCCAGCACCAGCGCCTCCTTGGAGGCGAAGTGGTAGTACGCGGCGCCGAGCGACATGCCGGCCCGCCGGGCGATGTCGCGCATCGTCGTGGCGGTGAAGCCCCGCTCGCGCAGCAGCTCGATCGCCGCGCCGAGGATGCGGGCCCGCGTGGGCGCGATCCGGCCCTGCGGCTCGGGGCTCGCCGCCCCGGCAGTGGCGCGCGCGCTGCCTTCCCGGCCGGCGCCGGGCGAGTCACGAGCTTGGGGCGTGGAGCCCATCACAGCGCCTCGTAGGCCCGCCGCCGGTCGTAGCGGCGAGCCAGCTCGGAGGCATAGTGGCGGCCCAGGCTGTCCGCGTGCTTGCTCGCCCAGGCCGTGAGCCGCGTGCGGCCCCGGGGCGGCGAGCCCGTGTACAGCAGGTCGGCCATCAGCCCACCGATCTCCTCGCGCGTGATGAGCACGTCGCCCTTGATCTTGCCGAGCAGCCAGCCGGCGGCGTAGCCCAGCCAGGGCGGGACCGACACGATGGGCCGGCGCTTGCCGATAATCTCGCCGAGCGTGCGCACCAGCTCGTGGTAGGTGAACGACTCGGGCCCGACCGCGTCGATTGTCTCGTCGCCGCTCGCCCGCCCGCGCTCGACCGCGAGCTGCGCGAAGTCGTCGACGTGGATGGGCTCGAGCCGGTAGTCGCCCCGCCCGAAGACGCCAAAGATGGGAAGCCGGCGCAGGCACCAGGCGATGTTGTTGATGAGGATGTCCTTGCCGCCGAAGAGCACCGCGGGCCGCAGGATGCTGTGCGGCACCCCCGATGCACCGAGCGCCCGCTCGAGCTCCGCCTTTCCCCGAAAGTATGGGAAAGGCGATTTCGGCGAGGGGTTGGTGATGCTGGTGTGGACGATGCGTCCCACACCAGCCCGTGCCGCCGCCTCGAACAACCGCTTGCTCCGCTCGACCGCCAGCGCGTGGCCGAAGTCGCCGTGGTCGAACCGAATCCAGTAGGTATTGTAGAGCACCGCCGCGCCGCGCAGCGCCTCGGCGACAGGCTCCGGATCGTCCCAATGAAAGGGCCGCGCCTCGACCGCGCCGCGGAAGGGGTTGTCGCGCTCGGGCGAGGCGGTCAGCGTGCGCACCCGGTGCCCAGCGTCGAGCAGCCGCTGAGCGATGTACCTGCCCGAGTAGCCGAAGGCCCCCGTGACGACGTGCAGCTCCGACATCTTCTCCTCCTGCTGCCAGGGGCAGCATGTGAACATGTTCAAATGAACATGTTCAAAGCATACTCCTCCCGCGGCGACCGTCAAGGGGTGGCACCAGCTCGCGATCACTGATCCGCGCATGCCACAGATGAGCGGCATGCAGGTAGCCCCCCCCCGGATCCCCCAGCATCGCTGCTGCGATGCTGGGCTCCTTTGTTTCTTCACCATCGGTGGTGAAGCCGACGCCTCGGCGGGCCAGACCATCGACGTGCGCGTGGAGCTCAGCATAGCCCGTGATAACGCGTCAGATTTTGGAATGGGGCTGGGAGTAAGATGGCGAGGCCTTTGAGGAACTGAGTACCACGCACCGAGGACGCCGAGGCGCCCGCCTGGTAAGGCGCGAGGAGGGCGAATACCGGGAGTATCCAACCGATGAGCGACGCAACCAGGCGGGATGGATCGGCGGCCAAATGCGGTAGTTATTCATGCGCGAGCCCTAACCGTTCGCTAGCCCGCGTATCTCCCCTGGCTGCTGTACCTCGCCGTCGTCGTCCAAAGAGCCAGAGCGCGCACAGCAGATACACCAAGGACCCGCCCGGCGCGCCGCCCGGCACGCCGTCCGATGCACACCCGCAGCCCTTCTTCTTGCCGCTGCCGCCTGCCGCGCCCTTGGACGTGGCGCCCATTGAGGCATTCATCGACGTGCTGCCCGCACGTTTCCCCGTGTCACTCACGGCGGACTTGTCCTTGGGCTTCGGCGGAGGTGGCCTCCAGGCGGCCAGCAGCGTGGTTCCGGACTTGGGCACGAAGGCGTGCACGGTCGCCTGCACCCGCTGGAGCCCGTAGTCGCGCCGCTCCCAGGGGCACACAGTCTTGCAGTCCGGGACCAGATCGTCTGGCTTGGGATCCGGCATCTCGGCCGAGAGCTCCCGTCGATCCACCCGGACGGTCAGCGCCGACTCGCCCGTCGGATGCCAGTAAACCTGCACCTCACCGTCAAAAGCGTGGATCCGCCGGTAGGTGTTGCGCCACCAGATTTTGCCGTACTTGTCCGGATCCAACGATTCATAGCCGTACTGATTGCCCGTGAGGGTGCCGATGGCACTTACGAAGAGGTCCTTCCGCTTCTGCCTCGTCTTGGCGTGGGCCTGCGCTGCGGCCTGGTCGAGCAGCGGCGCGTGGTGCCAAAGGACCGTGGCCGCCCCCCTGGCCGCCCCCTTGGCCGCCCCCTTGGCCGCCCCCTTGGCCGCCCCGCCCCGCGCTGTTAGCGTGACTCTGCCTGCGGTCGTCTTGTGGGGGGTCGTGTACATGTTCGCCTGGTACCACCACTGCCACCCCCACCGCCTCGGCCGGAATCGCAGCAGCCCCACCTTTCGCTCCATCTGCCCCCTGAGGTCCAACCGCAGCCCCTTCAACAGCGCGCGCCGCGGCGTGAAGCGCCTGGCTCGCACCCTTGTGAACCCGCCCCGCTTCAGCACGGCGGTCGCCTCGAGGAATCCCATCCCCCGCTTCCAGTGCGTGGCGTAGGGCTCTGGTAGCGTCCCTGCCTTGTCGATCCGATAGGTGCGCCGCACTTTCCCGGTGGAAACGTCCACAAAATAGCCGATCACCGCTGCCCGCGCCGGCCTTCGCAGCTCGTCCTCCACCCAGAGTCGGTAGTGCGCCAGAGTCCCGTCCTTTGAAAAGCGGACGTCCGACACGCCGACCTGCTCGAACCAGGGCAGCCCCTTCGTCCCCGCGGGCGGGAACTGCAGCCCCAGGATCCCCTTGTCCCCCGGCCGCAGCGTGGCCCTCGGGCTCGCCTTGCCCGTGCCCCGACCAGACGCCTTGAGCGTCCCCACGTGCTCGTTCATAGCCTCACCGCCGAGCTTGAGCTCCGCAATGCCTGGCGCCCCACGACCGTAGGTCGACAGGAACACCAGCCGCACCGCGTCGCACCGCTTCTTCAGGAGGGCCTTCATCTCCTTTTCGTTCTGCGGTGGCTTTTGGGCTCCGGGGACCTTGTACGTGTGCGGCCCCGGCGCGTCCGGTAGCTTCCACAGCGCAAGTTGCCGCATGCGCTGCGCAGGATAGGGCTGCGGGATCCCCGAGAGATCATCATCATCACCGCCCCGGTCGGGTCCGCTGTCGTCCAAGTCGGAGACCTTCGGTTTCGGTTGACGAATGCACATGATCTGCACTGTCTTCGGCCGCGCCGTCCCCGCTGACTTCGGCGGCAGCGTGACGGTGATCGACTCGGGCGGCCCCATTCCCGAGCCCGGCACCTGCAGGTAGTGCGGCCCGCCGGTTTTTCCCGCGATCCACCAGGTCGCCGGATCCCCATCCACCGCCAGCGCCGGATAGTACGGTAGGGGCTTTGCCCTTCGGTAGCTGTCGCATTGCACCAGGCGGCTGTGCACGAGCTCCAGGCGCGTGTCGCGATCCAGAAAGTTCTTGGCGCCAACCAGCCGTCCGATGTCCAGGCTCAGGTGCACGTCGTCCCGGGTGGTGGGTTCCAGATTCTTGAACGTTTTCATCTTCACCAGTCCGCCGCCGTCCCACACCCACACGCTCCCTTGGCCGATGGTCCCGTGCCACGTCGCGCCCGTGTGCAGCAGATACGTGAACCAGTACGAGCTCGACCGCGTTGCGAAGACGTGCGCCCCCATAACGGACCTCCGACTCTCCCCGAGCCGCGCCACGTAGAGGTTGTGCACCCGAGTTGTACCCGATCCGCTCATGGGCAGCCCATAGGTGAACCACCGTCGGTAACGTGCAACCCCCCGGTGTGTCGCCACCTTCAGCCACCGCGTCCCCACCCGAGCCGCGAAGATCATGATGGTCGGCAACGACCTCTTGAGCACCGCAGTGACGTCCGGATGGCCATAGCCGCCCGCGCCCCCCGTCACGGTCTTCTGGTAGCGATAGGCCGCCTTCAGCTCCGGAAACCCCACCGGCAACAGCGACTTGCCGCCCTTTGCCGAGTCCACGAAGTCGTACCACACGTGCACCAGCATCCGCGGTTTGCCACCAATTAGGAACGGCACCAACACCACTTTCTCCCGCACCATCCGCACCGATGCATGGGGGCGCGGCACCACGTGCACCACCGTCCCCCGCTCGTCCAGCGACTCCATGGTCGTATGACCGGTGTCGGCCAGCGCAACCCCGGAGTCGAGCCCAAGCCCGAGCCCGATCACCAACATCAAGACCGTACCGAATGCGAGAACCCTGTACCCCATAGACCACCTGTCATGATCCCCCAGGTCTTGCCGGCAAATTCGACAAGGCACCTTCGGGGGCCGAGCGCTGTTTTGGCCCGGCACGAGGCAGTATAGCGGCTGCAAAATTCTGAGTGCAACGAGATTGGTCCGTAGCTTCCGGCCTTGGAGGAAGCTGCTGATCGAGAACTGTCCATATGGCATTCAGCCTGTCGTGGCCAAGTCGGTCGGCGAAGGTCGTGGCGAAGCGGTGGAAGACACCGTCGGCGATGTCTCGGGCGGCGAGCTGCCCATGACGTGCGACGAGCAGGGTGATCGCATCGACCATCCAGCGTCGACCGATGCCGATTCCACCGAAAAGCAGGTCGCGAGACTCGGGTCGCCACTGGGCGGCCATGGCTTTGAGGCCCTCCCGAAGCCAGGTGGCAGGGGACTCGCTCCTGGCCTGCTGCCTGGCGGTGTGTTCGTCTTCGATGCCCTGCCGGCGCTGGTGCTGCTCTTGTCCGGCCTTGCGCCGGACACGCTCGGCGAGAAGGTCCTCGTGGAGACGCCGCACGATGGCGAAGAAGTAGCTTGCGCGGTCCCTGATGTCGTCGCGGTGGACCTGGGTGCCGAAGGCGCGCTCGATGGTGGCCTTGTCGATGGTGCCCGTTGTCGGTGGGCGTGCCCGCGACCTGGGGGGCGTGCTCGGCGCCGAGTGCCTCGAGTGCCT
>JAJRWW010000097.1 GCA_024276595.1 Myxococcota bacterium | reverse complement strand
CCGTCGCCGTCCGTGTCGGTGGCGTACATGCATCCCTCGTGCCCGTTGAGGATGCCATCATCGTCCTCGTCCTCGTAGGGATCACACTCGTTGGTCCAGGCCGCGTCGGGGGTGACGTTGTTGTTGAGCTGGATCTCCGATGGGCACCCTCCCACGACGAGGGAGACGAGCCCAATGGCTACCAGGGTGGAGACTGCACGCTTCATGGTGGTGGACCTCTCATTTGATTATTTTCGACCTCTGGGCACAGCCATGCACTCAAGCCTGAAGCAGATGACTCCAAAGGCAACACAAAGTATAGATCGAATCGGAGGCAAAAAGAAGCGAGGCAAACACAAAGGGCCTGTCTACAGCCTGAGGTGGCGGTGGGCCGAGACGCCACTCCTTCTACCCTGAGAAGCGGTCTGCCCCCCTGGACTCCCACCAGGCCAGCCAGCGCCTGATGGCCTCCTCCCGGTCACGCTTGTCCTGGTCGAAGCGGTAGCCCAGGGTCTCGCCCGTGAGCTGGTGGAGCTCCTGGGAGGCCAGGAAACGACACTCGGACTCCTTGTGGCCGAGGGCGTCCATGAGCCACTGCACCCGGTGGCGGCCCTTGCTCTTTTCCCACCAGGACCTCCACCGGCGGCGGGAGTCGCCAAAGGCCTGCTTGGTAATCAGAAGCAGCGCTCGCTGGGCGGCCTCGGCCGAGTCGGCGTCCCGCTCGGTGGCCAGCTCGATGAGGCGCGGAACGCTCTGGACGTCCCGCAGAGCGCCCAGCACCTCGGCGGCACAGCGCCGCCGGAAGGGGACGGGGCCCACCAGCTCCGCACGAAGGTGCTCCAGCACGGGCCTCAGCTCCGACTCATGGCGGTAGGTCTTGAGCACCTCGGTGGCCACTCGCCGCACCGGAGGGGCGCTGTCGAACACCCTCTCGAGTAGCATCTCGAGCACCTCGGGCGCGTGGAGCTCGGAGAAGATGAACGTGGCGTAGTAGCGCACCTCCGGGTTCTCCGAGCCCATCAGCTCCATGAGATACGGAATGCCGGCGGACCCCATGCGCACCATGAAGTTGATGAGCGGACCGTGGGAGCTGGGCAGAGGGAGCTTTCCGTGCTGGCCCATTCGCTCCTGGGAGAGGCGCCCGGGGAAACGGAAGGCCACCAGCTTGAGGGCTGGCTCACCCAAGGACTGCAGCGCCGCACCCGCGAGGTCTCCCACCTCGCCGCCTTTCTCGAGGTCGTCAATGAGGGACCAGATGTCCTCGGTGCGGGGCTGGTGGCCTTCTGCGCCGGCGTCGCTGGCGGCGTCCACCTTCACCGGAGAGTCTTCCACGGTGGGGGAGACGGGGGCGGCGTCGCTCCCGTCGGTGAAAAGCTCCCCGGCGGCGTCGGCGTGCACAGAGGAGCTGCCGGGCTCCGGTGGGGTGCCGGCGACGTCATCCACGAGCTTTGAGTCGGTCAGGCTGTAGTAGCCCACCGAGGTGATGGCGCGCTCGGAGCTGGCCTCGCGAGCGCCTGGCGCTGGCTGCTCGGCGATGGCGGTGGAGACGGTCATGGACCTCACCCCGGGCTCGGCAGCCAGGTCCGGGAAGGCGGGCTGCACCCCCGGGGCGGAGGGAGCGGAGGGCAGACCCTCGGCAGGGTGGTCGACGATTGCGCCGTCCTCCTGGGGTGCGC
This sequence comes from Myxococcota bacterium, assembly GCA_024276595.1. Lineage (GTDB taxonomy): Bacteria > Myxococcota_A > Polyangia > HGW-17 > JAJRWW01 > JAJRWW01. Next base: position 900 of record JAJRWW010000097.1, on the reverse strand, counting down.
GCAAGGTTATGGGGCCCGATGTGGCCGGGGGTGTTTGCCAGGATGGGTCTGCCTCGGGGCGCCTGCCAGCAGAGGAGCGGAGGTCGGTGACCTTTGGCGCCGGGGATCCCTCTGGGTTGCCTGCGTGGGCAGCAGAGTACTGGGATCGTTTTGCCTGGAGGATGAGCCGCTGGAAGGCCTGGGAGATCTGGTAGCTGATGAAAACCAGGGCCTCGGGTACTGCCGCGTCCACCGGACGGAGGCCATCGTCTGCGTACAAGAAGCAGACCACGCGGTTGCGAATGAGCACCGGCATGATAAAGGCCGAGGCAGGCACGGGCCGGTTCATCTCGGCCAGCAGGCCGAAGTTGATACCCTCGTCGTAGATGGGGCCGAAGTAGTAGCCCTTGCTGTCCACGGTGGCTCGAAAGATGGAGGGCAAGGTCAACGGTATGGAGAGCCCTGCCACAGCGGTGAGGTCGGCGGCGCCCTTGTGGATTGAGACGCGCCCCACCGCCTGGTCACCAAAGATTGTGAACACCGAGACGTACTCGAAGTAGCCCGCCACGCTCCTGGCGAGGATGGAGAAGATGGCGTCCCTCTCGGTGCACTCGGAGAGCAGAGCCACAGCGTCATCGAACTGGAGCGGTGAGGGATCAAAGGGCTGATCGCCGTGCTGGGGCTGGGGCTCAGGCTGGGGCTGGGGCTCAGGCTGGGGCTCGGGCTCGGGCTCAGGCTCGGGCTCAGGCTCGGGCTCAGGCTCAGGCTCGGGCTCGGGCTCGGGTTGGGGCTGGGGCTCGGGCTCAGGCTCAGGCTCGGATGGTCCGGGCGGCGGGTCCATCACAGGGATCCCGAGGGCCGTTGCCTTGGCTCCGCTGGCGGCGGTGCCGCGGTCCTTTTCCACCGGCTGCACCTGGGCGG
>JAJRWW010000096.1 GCA_024276595.1 Myxococcota bacterium | reverse complement strand
GGGCTCTCATTCGGGGCCGCATCCAACCCCTGGTGTATCACGGACCAGCCCAGCCAGTTCGACTTCTACGACGGCGGGGGCCTGGACGTCTCCTGCCTGGGCGCGGCTCAGGTGGATCCCCATGGCAACGCCAATGTGAGCCGCTTCGGTCCCAAGCTCCCTGGCTGCGGCGGCTTCATCGACATATCGCAAAACGCCAGGCGCCTGATGTTCTTGGGGACCCTGGTGGCGGGCGCCAGGCTAGAGGTGACCGCAGATGGGATTCGCGTGGTCCGGGAGGGGCGAGTCCGAAAGCTCCTCGAGAAGATTCAGCAGCGGACCTTCAGCGCCGAGACAGCGCTGGAGAGGGGCCAGCCAGTGCTCTACATCACCGAGCGGTGCGTGTTCCGGCTCACCCCCGGGGGCCTGGAGCTGTTCGAGATCGCCCCCGGGCTGGACCTAAAGCGGGACGTTCTCTCCCAGATCGACTTCCAGCCTCTCGTGGCCGAGCCCCTGGCCACAATGGACCTGCGCTGCTTTGGCCGGGGCCTCATGAACCTCAGGGGAGCCAGATGCGCTTGAGCAGCCAACGTTGCAACAGTCGCTCCGGGAACGCCCGGGAAACAGGGACAGGCGCTCTCAGGGCTGATGCGAGCTACCTGGGCATGGCCAGGCCGCCTGTGGCCGCTGGCGTGGGCTGGTCCAGGTGCACGTCCATCTGGGGGAAGGGGATGCCGAGACCCGCCTCGTCCAGGTGAAGCTTCACGGCCCTGATGGTGGCCTGGTACACGTCCCAGTAGTCCTCGGTGTTGCACCAGACGCGAACCTGGTAGTCCACCGAGGAGGCCCCCAGCTCGCTCAGGAAGATCTGGTGCGCCGGATCCTCGAGGACGCCCTTTACCGAGGTGGCGGCCTTGTGAAGCACCTCCACGGTTCTGTCAATGTCGGCACCGTACTCCACCCCCACCGGCACATCCACCCGCCGAATGGGATGGAACGTGTAGTTTTCGATGGTCGTACCAAAGACGTTCTTGTTGGGGACGATTATCATCTTGTTGTCCACCGTCTTCATCTCGATGGTGAACAGGTCGATTGCCTCCACAAAGCCGGTCTGCCCAGCCACCGTGATGAGATCACCCACCTTGAAGGGGCGGAAAATCAGCAGCATCACGCCAGCGGCAAAGTTGCTCAATGTTCCCTGGAAGGCCAGACCAATGGCCAGGCCGGCGGCCGCGATGACGGCCGCGAAGCTGGCCGTCTGGACGCCAAAGACTCCCAGGAGCCCGAGGATGGCGCCGGTGAGGACCCCATAGCGGGCCATGTTGGCGAAGAACCTCGAGAGGGTCGGATCGAACTTCTTCCTCTCCAGGGCAGCCTGAATTCGGTTGCGCAGCCAACCGGCGATCCAAAATGCCGCGACGAGACCGATGAGGACGCCGACTATCTTAACGCCCCACGTGGTGGCATAGCCCACTAGCTGGTCCAGTATCTTTTCAAAGCTCATCTGTGCTGCTCCTTGTAGGCCCTTAGAGGATGTCGGCCGAGATGGACAACACCAGGTTGTTGATGATCTGCCACTGGTCCACGAGCACTGGTATCCGCTTTGCTGCGAACACGTAGTTGAGGGATGCCCACTTGGACATCTTCACCCCCACCTTGAAGGAGAGGTCCGTGTTCAGCAGGTCAAAGCCGCTCAGCTCTGTGTCCACGCTCGTGTACATGGGGAACATAAGCTCCACGCGAAAGGCGTACACCAGGCGCTTGTGGAGCCTGCCCACCAGGTTCGCCTCGAGCTGGATGCCCACCTGCTGGAAGCTCTCCAGCTCCACCAGGTCCAGCTCCGGGGTCTCCTCGTCGTCGTTGACCGCGTACCCCGAGGCCCAGACCTGCTGCCCTGCCAGACTAAGGCGCACGTCCAGGGATGTCAGGATGGTCTTGTAGGGCCGGATGTTGACTCCGGCGAGCTGCTTGAACACCAGCGGCGCGAAGGCCTCTGTGAGGCGATAGCGCTTGTTTTTTTGGAGCGCATCCAGCACCTGGGTGCCGTCTACGTTGTTGAGCATCAGGGTCGTGTCCTCGGGCAGCACGAGATCCCCGGGGGCGACGGGCGCCGCGAAGTGCAGGCCGGCCACCAGCGACAGGGACCTGGCACCCGTGAAGTGGTACTGATACTCGGTCTTGAGGCTCAGCTCGTCGGCAGACTTGACCATGGGAGCAATGGTAGGGGTCTTGGACCAGCCGTGCACCAGCGACAGGTTCGAAAGCCACCGGTGCTGCTTCATCTTGTAAAGGAGCGAGGCGCTCACCACCGCACCCAGGGTCAGGCTCAGGCCATCGTCGACTCCTGGCACGTTCTGGGTGTGTATCATGGACATGCTCGCCCCCAGGCTCAGCTTGGGATGCCAGCCGTCCGACAGCTTCTTCTTCCTCTTCTTCTTGCCTCGCTTGAAGCAGACAATGTCGGGGTGCTTGAGCTTCTTCGGGTCGCACACCTTCAGCGGATCGCAGAGCTTCTTGGCGTCGCAGAGCTTCTTGGCGTCGCAGAGCTTCTTGGCGTCGCAGAGCTTCCTGGCGTCGCAGAGCTTCTTGGCGTCGCAGAGCTTCTTGGCGTCGCAGCCGGCCCTGGCCGGGGTCGGATCCGCTGGTGATGCCGCGGGCCGGGGAGCCTCCCGGGGCCGCGCGGCTTCGGGTCGATCCGTCGCGGGCCGCGGCACATCGCCAGGTCGGGCTGCTGCTGGCCGCGGATCGGCGGCGGGCGCTGCCACTGCGGTCGAGGCGACGACACAGATCGCGAGGGCCGGGAGGGATGCAATAGATTTCTTTAGCGTTTTCATGATTCTCCCTCCTTTCACTTGACGATGTTCGCCTTGACGGTGACCAGCAGCGTGTTGGTCACCTGCCAGTCCTCCTGAATGAGGGGGACCCTGACCAGCGCCAACGCATAGTTTAGCGAAACCCACTTCCAGAGCTTGATCCCCAGCGCCAGCTTCAGCTCGGTGTTGATGAGCTTGGCACCTGTGATATTTCCCGTGTCGATGGTGGTGTAGAAGGGAAACATCACCTCCGCAAAAAACCCGTAGGTGAGGAGCTTGTTGAAGGCGGTGCCGGTGATGTTCACCTGCACCTCGCCACCCACCTGCTGGTAGTCGCGGAGCTGCTTGAGCTCCAAGATCCCCTCGGTGTCCTCGTTGTCATCGAGGACATAGCCGTCCTGGGTCCACACCTCCACGCTGCCAAACCCCAGCCGGATGTCGATGGTAAGCCATTTTCTCACATAGGGCTTGAGGAGACCCCCCACAAACTGCTTGAAGAGCGCCGGCGCAAAGGCGTTCGTGAGCCGATAGGCCTTCTGAGCCTCAGCCATGTCGTAAAAGTCCGTTGGATCCTCGGGGGTCTTGTCGATGGCCGTGTCCTCAGCCAAGATCAAGCTCCCCGGCAGCAGGGCGGTGCTGAACTTGGCCCCCGCGACGATTCCCAGCATCTTCAGCCTGGGAAAGCGATACTGATAGTAGCTGGTGAGCTGAAACTGGTCGGCCGACTTGATGAACAGGTCTATGCCAGGGGTCTTGGACTGGGTGTGCACCACGCCGAGGGTCGAGATCCACGAGTGGGGCCCCTTCCGATACACCAGGGCGCCGTTGGCCAGCAGCCCCAGCGCCATGGAGATCCCGTCCTGAACCCCTACAACTCCCTGACTTTGGGAAAAGGCGAAGGTGAAGCCTGCGCTCAGGCTGGGATGCCAGCCATCCTGGAGCTTCTTCTTGGCCTTCTTCTTCTTCTTCGGCTTTTTTACTATCTCGTCGGGCAGCACGCCCGCGTCGTCTGCCCTGGCCTCCGCCGCGGCGGCGCCGAGCAAGGCGATGGACAGCACCGACGCCCAGATGCGTCGTCTCGATGCGCTCGCTCTCATTTGCAGCCTTCTCCCTTCTTGAAGGTTCACGTGTGTCTCAACCAGCTCGTGGATACAGTCCACGCCGGGCTTGCAATGGTCATACCATTTTGGATCGCTGCGTCCGCCTTCTCCAATGGCTCCGGGCGACATAGCTCTACTGCCTCGGTATCACGGGCAATGGCACGAGTCCACGGGCCTCTGCCGCCCCGCCACCCTCCCTCTCCCGTCTCCTCGAAGCTGTCGGAGCCCAGGGGTCATCCAGGCGCCCAGCAGAGCCCGTCTCACCAGTGAGACAGGACTGTCTCACCCATGACGCTGGATCCCACGCACGCGCCGTGCGATACTCGCGCCTCCGGCGACTTGCCAGGGAGGAATAGAATGCGCGTCTACCCGATTGTCTTGTCACTGCTGATCGCCCCGGGGCTGGGCTGCACAGCCACGGGCAAGAAAAAGGCCGATCCCTGTGCAGAGGCCAAGGGTCTGGCAGCGGAAAAATGGCAAGCGGCCGTCAAGGCCTGGGCCCACGTGGAGCAGGAGTGGAAGGACCCCAAGCTGCTGAAGGTGGTGACCAGGTCCCTCCTGAAGAAGGCCTCCACGCCCGTGGAGAAGGCGGCAGTGCAGGTGGAGCTCAAGAGCTTCGAGGGCTACCTCACGTTCAAGAAGGCCCACGCCAGCAGGTCCCTGGAGGCGGCCAGGGCCGCCCACGCGGCCGCCAAGGGGAAGGACCTGCGCCTCGCCCGAAAGAAGGGCGTACGCGCCCTGGGGGTCTGTGCCGACAAGAGCGCAATCCGTAGCCGGAAGAGCCCCTGGTTCGACGACCCGAACGTGGTCTTCGCAGACGAGCTTCAGCGCAAGGCGCACAACCTGGTCACCGAGGGGAGCGACCTCTCGAAGAGGGCCGCCAAGATCTGCTCCAAGTAGCTCTCGCGGCGCTCCTTCACGCCGCCCGCGCACCGGACGGCCTGGCCACAACATGTGTCTCAGTGGATGAGGGGATTGGCGCCTTGTACAGGCGCCCCATGGGGTGGGTGCGGCCGGCGGTCACCAAGGCATCCGCCCCGGCGACCGCCGCAGGGGGATCAATCGTAGATGCCGCGCATCTCCGGATCCCCGAGGCTGTACGCGGAGACCGCCTCCCGCAGGAAGGCCGGGATGCTCACGTAGCGCGAGAGCGCCACGCAGGCCCTGTTGACCGAGCAGGTGCACTCGGAGTTGTCCGACGCGTCGCAGCCCGGGCGCCCGTTGGGGAGCACGAAGCCGTTCTCGTCGATGGCGGCCACCGTGGGGTCGTACTTCACGAGGGGCATGCCGTTGGCCGGGTTGAGCACCGGCAGGTACCAGTCGGGAGAGCCATTCCCGTCCAGGTCGGGGCCGTTCGTGACGTCGTAGGCCTGCACCATGAGGCTGTTGGCGTACTCCAGCACCCTGGCCGCGATGCCGCGCTGCACCTCCCGGCCAAAGATGGTCTCCTTGCCGAAGGTGCGGGCGATGTAGGTCTGGCCCGTGGGGTTGTGGAACTCGATGCGGTTGTTGCCCAGCTCCGGATCCGCGTCCAGGCCCATCTCCCAGAGGCGCAGCAGGTCGTACCAGCTCCGCATCTGGTTCTCCATGATGTAGAGCATGGTCCAGGCGATGAGGAACTTCTGCTGCTCCCAGCCCACCTGCGGGTCCACCACCCTGGTGTTGGCCGGGGTGAGGGGGTTGGTCGTCGTGCCGTCGGTCCCGTACACGGTGCACACGGTGCTCCCCCCGTTGGGGAAGCAGTACTCGGGGGTCTCGGTCCACCAGGAGATGTAGCCGATGGGGCCGGCAGGGTAGCCGTCGGCGTCGGTCAGCGGGTTGCCGGCTGCGTCAGTCTCTATGCGCGGCCCCTTCATGGTGTCCTCTCCGGTGAGGTTGTTGCCCAGCCAACGCCTGTAGCCCTCGGGGAAAAGATCCGCCAGGGAGACCGCACGGTAGCGAGGATCCACGAAGTCCGTGCGGGAGGAGCTGATGAAGTTGTCCACCGACTCTGTCATGAGCATCGCCGTGTAGAGCTTGTCGTAGTACTGGCCGGCGTTGACCGTGATGTAGGAGTCGTACTCGCCGTTGTAGTCAGAGAGGCGGTTCTCCACCAGCTTCCCACCAAGGCCGATGTTGCCAAAGTAGCCGGTGGCACCGTTGGGGATCACCACCTGCGTGACCCCCGGGGTCGCGATGGCGTCGTTGGCGGATCGGAGCACATCGGGATCGTTGTCCAGGTAGTAGTGCTCCCCCACCTCTGGCCGGGCCACCATGCGGGTGAAGTGGTCGAACACCTGGCTGGAGGCAATGATGTTCTCCCGGAAGAAGGAGGCGGAGATGGAGGGCCAGAGGGTGTCGAAGTCGTACCCGACCTCCAGGGCGAAGGTCTTGTAGATGTTCT
>JAJRWW010000095.1 GCA_024276595.1 Myxococcota bacterium | reverse complement strand
CACCTGGCGGCTGGCTCCGGCTGCATCGACGCTGGCGACCCGGCGTCTCCCGTGGACCACGACATGGACGGGGAGGTCAGGCCCAACGGGAACGATCCAGACATTGGCGCGGACGAGCGCTGGCCCTGAGGCCTGCTGGGCTCCTTGAGCTCCAGAGCCTGACTGGGTCGGCCGGGGAGGTCTTGGCGGTCCTGTGTGGCTCTCTGTCCACGAGCGTTTTTTCACACAACCGTCTTTTCAGACCTCTGATAAATATGCTAGACGCGACATTTATGAGAGCTGGCGGAGAATAGTGATGAAAAGGGCTGTTATGTTTTTGGTGTTGGCGGTTACTCTGGACGGGCTGGTGGGTGTGACCACGGGATGCGGTACCGAGCAGTTCTGCAACGACTCGACAGAGTGCCTTCTATCTGAGCATTGCAACGCCGACCATCTGTGCGTCTCCAACCCGTGCTTTGGTCGGACAGAGGGTGACTTTGTCCGCTGTGACGGGAGCAGTGCAGTCACCTGCGACAGCGCGCTGCTCCCGGCGGTGACAGCCTGTGGCCAGTTTGGCTGCCTGGAAGCCGCCCAGGGATGCGCCGACTGCGAGCCTGGAAGCGGGGTCACCTGCGACGGAAGCGACCTGGTGGTCTGCGACAGCGCTGGCCACGCCTCGGAGCGTGATTTCTGCCCCACTGGCTGCGAGGAGCCGGTCCAGGGAGAGGCGGCCTGCGCACCATGCGACCCGGACACCATCTCCTGCTACGGTGACCACCTAGTCACCTGCGACGCCTCGGGGGTGCCATCCTCCGAGCAGTGCGAGATGGGCTGCAACCCCCTCAGCCTGGAGTGCAACGACTGCACGCCCTCCAGCTTCGCCTGTGCAGATGGCATCCTGGAGATATGCGGCGAGGACGGCAAGGTGCAAAGTCGCAGGGAGTGCACCTTTGGCTGTGACAGCGATCTCGGCGTGTGCTCCGGCTGCAACCCCGGCTCCACCGAGTGCCAGGCCAACACCATGGTGGTCTGCGACGGAGACGGGAACGTGGAGAGCACCACCGACTGTGCCCTGGGATGCAACCAGGACCGGCAGCAGTGCAACGACTGCGTGCCCTCCACCGTCACTTGCCAGGGAGACGAACTGGTGGTCTGCGCCTCCGACGGAAGCGTGGAGACAAGCACCCACTGCGACGTGAGCTGCAACCAGACCGAGCAGCGCTGCAACGACTGCGTGCCCTCCACCACCGCCTGCCAGGGAGACGACCTGGTTGTCTGCAACAGCCAGGGACAGACGAGCTCCAGCACCTACTGCGCGCTGGGGTGCGACCCCTCCGAGCTGGAGTGCAGGCTTTTTGCGCCCACGGCTCTTTCGACCTCGGACTTCGACCCGAGCGCGATCACCATGACCGTCCCCTCGAGCAGCACCCTGCAAATAAACAGCACCACTGGCGAGGTCATCCTCGACGGCTGGAACTTTTCCGGGGTCATGTCTACCCGCACCATCTCAGTATCTCCCACCAGGAGCATCTGGGTGCTTCGCTTTGCCAGGTTCGAGGTCCATGGGAACGTGCAGATCACCGGGCAGGACTTCGTGGCCATCGTGTCAAGCAGCACCATCCTCATCGACGGGATGGTGGACGCCTCTGCCCACGGCGAGATCCCAGGGCCTGGGGGCACCGCGCCCGGAGATGCCCACTCTGGCAACGGAGGCAACCCCGGCTGCTCCGAGTTCAAATGTGGCGGCGGTGGCGGCGGTGGTCACGGGGGACACGGCGGCGAGGGTGGTGACTCATCCAGCTACACCGGTGCCGTGGGGGGCATGTCCATCAACGACTGGCAGCTCAGCCCCCTTCAAGGGGGCGGCGCTGGAGGGAGCTGTCAGACCAACCCGCCCTTCAGCCCTGGCGGGGCATCTGGGGGCGGGCTGCTGCTGGCGGCCCGCTACAGCATCGAGATCGGCGGAGGGGGAGTGGTTGATGTGTCCGGTGGTGGAGGTGTGGGCACCACGGCAGGTGGAGGCGCTGGCGGACTGGTGAGCCTGGAGGCGCCGGTGGTCACGGTGGCAGGGGTGGTGCGTGCTCGCGGAGGTGGGGGGGCGTGCTACGCCAATGTTGGCACCGACGGCCGGGACGGGGGCCTAGGCTGCTCCGCCGGGACTCAGGGCGGCAACGGAGGGCCCATGACCCTGTCCTGCGATGGATCCGACGGAGGCAACTCCTTCAACCTGGGAGGGGGAGGAGGGGGCGCCGCTGGCTTTGTGGTGATCAAGGTCGCCCCTTCGCAGGGATCCCCGGTCGTCTCCGGCGCTCTCATCCCGGATCAGTCTCTCCCCTGCTGCCGCCTGGGCAACCTGACTCCGCTTTAGGATGGTCAACAGAGCATGGCGCCGGATGGGTCTCGGGTAGCATCTACACGGCGCGAAAGACCGCCTCACGGTAATGCCGCAGCTCGGCGATGGACTCGCGGATGTCATCCAGGGCTCGGTGCGACTCCCTCTTGGGTGGAGTGGACAAGGTCGGGTACCAGCGCTTGACCAGCTCCTTGATGGTCGAGACATCCACGGTGCGGTAGTGGAGAAACTCGCCCAGGGCAGGCATGTGGCGGTTGATGAAGATGCGGTCCATGTACACGGAGTTACCGCACAGGGGGGATAGGCCCGGCTCGCAGAGCTCCCGCAGAAAGGTCAGCGTGCGCAGCTCCGCCGTGGCCAGGTCGATGCTCGATCCCTTGACCGCGTCGGTCAGTCCGCTGGCGCCGTGGTGCTCGGTGCACCATGTGTCCATGGCCGCGAGCACCGCGTCGGGCTGATGGATGACCAGGTCCGGTCCCTCTCCCAGGACGCCCAGGTCAGCATCGGTGACCACTGTGGCAATCTCGAGGATCTCGCAGCGCTCGGGATCCAGCCCGGACATCTCCAGGTCGATCCACACCAGTGGAGGATGGAGAGAGTCGGGTCTGGAGGGGACGGGGCCAGCAGGGGCGGGGCTGGAAGGAGCAGATGAGCTTGACTTGCTCATGGGTCGATGATCTCCATGGACTGACGGGCGGCCACAGCCAAGGCTACTGCCCCATTAGCCGCAAGGCCAGGGCCAGGTGGCGCTTCGCCTCTCGATGGTTGGGGCGCATGTTGAGAATGCGCCGATAGGTGCGAGCCGCTGCGGCGGGGCGACCGAGCTTGAGGTGGCTGTTGCCCAGCACCAGCAGGGCGGACGTGCCACCTCCCGCGGAGAATGCCCTCCTTGCGGTGGATGCCGCGTCGGCGTACCTGCCCCGCTGGAAGGAGAGCCTGGCAAGGCCTGTCAAGGCTGTCGCTCGGTAGCCGGAGATCTTTCCCGCCTCCAGGAGGCTCTGCCGGGCTGCAGACCAGCGCCCAGCAGCGATATGGGCGCGAGCGGCCGCGAGGAGTGCCCGGGCCCTTTCACGCCTGGACCTGCGGCTCACGGTGGCTCGCGCCATGGGCTCCGTGGAGCCCCGGGCTCGGGGCGGCTCGATGACTCCCATGGCCTCCCCTCCAGCCTGGCGGCCAGCCATGGCCGATCCGCCGGAGGGTCGCATGTGACCTGCGCCCACGTCCGGACCGCCAGAGCCACTGCCGTTGACCATGGAGCCCAACGCCGAGGAGCCCATGGGCCTGGAGGCCGGTGGACCGAGTGTCATGGAGCCGGGTGTCATGGAGCCGAGTGCCATGGAGCCGGGTGCCATGGAGCCGGGTGCCATGGAGCCGGGTGCCATGGAGCCGGGTGCCATGGAGCCGGAGACCGTGGGTGCCACAGCCAGCCCGGAGCTGGCAGCGGACATGGTTGCAGCGGGCGTGCTGGCAGAGCCCCCCTCGCCCCTGGCGTCGGAGCTCTGCCAGGGTCTCAGCACGACAAGGATCGTCAGAGACACCAGCAGCGGGATCGCGCCCAGCGCCAGGTAAAGGCCGAGGCGCCCCCGCCGCTGGTGGCGCTCCACAATCTCGGTGCTTGCCTCCTGCCGCGAGAAGGGAGATCTGGGCGTCCCTCGAGGCCCTGAGAGCAGCGCCGCCGCAAGGGGGTCCGCCGACCGCTCTCCCATCTCCTGGCTCACCTGCTCCAGCACGAGGGCCACCTCGCGCATGGACCTGGGCCTGGCGTCCGGGCTGGCCGAGAGGCAGCGAGAGATCACCGCCGCCAGCTTCGGAGGGGTGTCCACCCTTCTCTGCTCAATGGGCTGGATCGGCTCCTGGAGCTTTTTGAAGAGCACCTCCTTGGGAGAATCTCCGGTGTGCGGGGGCTCTCCGCAGAGGATCTCGTAAAGCAGCACGCCCACGGCGAAGACGTCTGAGCGGGCATCAGCCGGCTGGCCCGCCGCCTGCTCGGGGGCCATGTACTCCGGGGTGCCGAGGGTGGTGCCAGGCATGGTGAGGTTCTCACCCTGCTGTCCAGAGGCGAGATCCTTGGCGATGCCAAAGTCCAGGATCTTCACCTGCTCTCCTCCATCACCGTCGGGCACCAGGATGATGTTGTCCGGCTTGAGATCCCTGTGCACGAGCCCGGCCTCGTGGGCGGCGGTCATGGCGCTGCAGAGCTGCAGGCCGATGTCCACGGCCTCCACGAGCGACAGGGCACCGGCCAGGTCCAGCGCCCGCGAGAGCAGGCGCCCCTGGAGTAGCTCCATCACGAAGTACAGGCGCCCGTCCTCGGCGATTCCAAAGTCGGTCACGTCGGTGATGCCGGCGTGGTCGATGCGCGACGCGGCCCTGGCCTCCCGCTTGAACCGGGCGACCACGTCCCTGGACTTGCCGTAGCCCCTGTGCAGGACCTTCACTGCCACTCGCTTGCCAATGGCCTCGTGCTCCGCCTCGAAGACCTCGCCCATGCCCCCTTCGCCGAGCTTTCTGACCAGGCGATAGCGCCCCCCCAGCAGCCCATCTCCCTCCTGCTCTGGGGATGGCGCCGGGACGGCCACCGGAGCCTCGTCAAGGGCGGCGGCCTGGGAGAGCAGGCTCTCGAGCCTCTGCCGATGGGCCACCCGCTCCTCTACGAAGAGGTCCACCAAAAAGGAGCTCACCCGGTGGTTGTCGGTGCCGGGCCAGTTGGTGGAGAGGAACCTGCCCAGGGCGGTGCTCATCTCCTCGGCGGACTGGAACCGATCGGCCGGGTCCGGCTCCAGGGCGCGGAGCACCAGCTCATCGAGCTTTGGTGGGACCCGCCGAGTCAGCTCTCGGGTGGAGAGCACCTTGGGGTTCTTGGCGCGCTCGGTTATCTCGGCTGCCTGGTCCCCCTTCGAGGGGAAGAGGCGGCGCCCGGTCAGCAGCTCCCAAAGGACCACACCAACGGCGTAGATGTCCGTGCGACCATCCAGTGGCTCGCCACGAGCTTGCTCCGGCGCCATGTAGGGCACCTTGCCGAACACCAGGCCGGGGGAGGTGTGCTCCAGCTTGATGGCCGAGTGGGCGAGGCCGAAGTCCATGACCTTGGTCTCCCCGGAGTAGGTGGCCATGATGTTCGGGGGGCTGATGTCTCGGTGCACGAGCGAGAGCCCCTCGTAGGTGTGCGCATAGGCCAGGGCGCGACAGGTCTCCTTCAAGAGGTGGATGGCCACGTCCACGGGGAAGGCCCGCTTCATCTCCACGCACCGGTTCCATATGGAGCGCAGGTCCTGGCCCTCCACGTACTCCATGGCAATGTAGGCCTCGTCGTCCACCTCTCCAACGTCGAAAACCTGCACCAGGTTTCCGTGGGAGAGGCGCACCATCACCTTGGCCTCGTCCATGAAGCGGCCGCAGTACTCCGGCGTGGCGAGGCCAGGGAGCACCACCTTCAGGGCGCACACCTTCTCCATCCCTCTCGCACCCGAGGCCGCCAGGTAGACCGCCCCCATTCCCCCCTCCGCAAGCCCGGCCAGGAGCTTGTACTTTCCGAACCTTCGCGGGAATGTTGTGTCGGCTTCCATGGTTGGGTCGCGCCAGAAGGTGCAGACATGACCATACACCGAAGAGACCGCCCGGCAAATTATTTCACGCCGGGCGAGCCATCCGCCGAGCTCTCTCCTGCGAGCTGACTCGGGCCGAATCCTTGGAGCGCGAAGGGAGCGCGGGGAGGGTTCCTGTTGTATACTTCGGGCACCCAACGCCTGTGGCGCCGCTGGAGCTTTGACATGCCCAATCTCATAGTAACCTTTGAGCAGAGCCAGCGCGGCTCCTCATGCTTTGCCCAAGAGCGCCACCTGGCCCGGGGCCCGGGCTCCCCGACGCACATGGCATGGGGCGACCTGGTGACGGCCATCAACTACTTCGAGCAGGCCCGAGAGCCGGTGGTGCCCCTTGTGGGCGGTGAGCCAGGGCTCCATCCCGAGATAGTGGCAATCTGCCGCTACGTGCTCGCACGCCGACTGCGGGTAGAGATCCAGACGGCAGGGCTGCTGGATGCCGCCCTGGTGGACGCCCTCGGTGCAGCGCTTGCGCCAGAGAAAAGCCACTGCCTGGTGCTGGTGCGCCCGGAGGGAGAGCGGCTCCAGGGGGAGACCGAAGGGCAGGCCCGCTTTTTCGAGGTGCTGGGAGGGGTGTCGAGCCTGAGCTGCTGTGTTGACAGGCCGGACGCGGACCTGGGCTTTCTCCTGGAGCTCATCTCGATCCACCGTCTACGGCGCCGGATCCGCCTCTCCCTGCGCCACCCCGCAGATGGGGGCTCCGGGGGTTCTCTGTCACCCGACCGCTTTGAAATGCTGGCAGAGCTGGTGGCGCGCCTGGCCGCTCGCTGCGAGCGAGAGGATGTGATCCTGGAGCTCGACTGCGGCTTCACTCTCTGCGACTTTTCGGACGCGCACCTTGGAGCGCTTGCCCGGGCCGGCACCGAGCTGAGCTTTCGCTGCGGCCCGATCATCGAGATCGCTCCAGATCTGACCACCTGGGCCTGCTTCCCGCTGCATGAGCTGGCCCCCCAACCCCTGGAGCAGCACCAGAGCTTCGCGGCCCTGCGCGCCTTCTTCGCGGAGGCGGTCAGGAGCGAGATGAGCGCTCGCGGCTTTTGCGGCGTACACTCGCAGTGTGACGGCTGCCGACATCTCGCGCGGGGTCGCTGTGCGGGCGGCTGCCGCGCCCACGGCCTACCAGAGGCAAAGCCATGAACATCATCCTCAAGATGAGCACCGCCTGCAACGGCACCTGCGTCTACTGCTCGGCTTACAAGGAGAAGCCCCAGCACCTCAGCCTCCAGGTGGCCGGCAGGGCCCTGGGGCTGGCCGCCGAGTACCTGGCCGCCGACCGAAGGGAGCACGTGCACATCATCTTGCACGGCGGCGAGCCTTTGCTGCGCAGCCGGCGCTACTACGAGGCGTTCAACCGGCTCATTGACGAGCGCCTGGGCAGCCTGCGGCCACGGCTCAGCGTGGCCATGCAGTCCAACCTGACCCTGCTGACGGAGCCCAAGGCCCACTCCATTCGTCCCATCCTGACGCGCCCCATCGGCACCTCCTACGACATCTACCCCGACGTGCGAGAGATCCGGGGGAAGCGGAGCCTGGACGAGGCCTGGTACCGGGCAATGGGCGTCGCCAGGAGCACCGGCCTGGAGACGGGGCTCGTGTACGTGGTCCACAGCCAGACGGTGCGAGACACGGAGAAGGTGTGGACCTTTTTTCGGAACCATCCCCTGGTGAGGTCGGTGCGCTTCAACCCGCTCTACGAGGAGGGTCTGGGCAAGTGCGGCGAGGCGCAGCGGCTGGGGATCACGGCAGAGCAGTGGGGCGACTTCTTGATTCGCGGCTGGAGAATGTTCGAAAGGGACGGCTTTCGAGCCGCCTTCGCCCCTTTCACCGAGCTGCTGAACGCGCACGTGATGCGGAGACCGGACCAGATGTCCTGCTCCCACAAGGGCGAGTGCTTCGACACCTTCATTGGTGTCGACCCCGACGGAGCCATCTACAACTGCGGACGCTGGTCGGACACCCAGGAGTTCTCCTTTGGCACGGTGTTCGACTCCGGGCGTGAGGATCTGCTCAGGTCACCCGCGCGCCTGGGTCTCTCCAGGCGGGGCAAGCTCCTGGCGGAGGGGGACTGCGCTGACTGCCAGTGGTGGACCTACTGCCACGGCGGCTGCCCCAACGACGCCTACCTGGAGCACGGCACCGTGGAGGCCAGGACCAAGTGGTGCGAGGGCTACCTGGCCTTCTTCGAGGAGTGCCTGCGACCCCTGGGAGAGCCCGTGCCCCGGGAGGAGGTGGCCTAGATGCACGCCGACAGCGACTTTCTGCTCAGCGTCCCCGTGGCCCTTGCCACGAGAGCACCAGGCCTGACCCTTCACCTGCGCGTTGACAGCGTCACCGAGCTGACCGCCAGCCTGGATGGGCTCCCCTGGGACCGGATCAGGGAGGTCACTCTGCCGGCCCTGGAGGACATCTCGGCCCTGGGCGACCGTGGTGAGGGGGTCAGCATCCGCCTGTGGTGGCGTGGCGATCTCGACGTGGGCCGCCTGCTCGACCTACATCCCGAGCTGCGCCGGCTGCGGGCCATGCTGCTCATCGATGCCCAGGATCCGCACCTTTACGAGAAGGCTCTGGTCGGGGAGTCGCTCGCCCTCACCATGTCCGTGGCCATGGCCGAGCCCGACTCCGTGGACCTGGCCGAGCTCAACCGGCTGATCTCATACGTGCTGATTGCCCAGGCGGAGCGAGCGGTGCGCATCCAGCCCCTGGCGTCCATGATCAACGCCCTTGCCAGCTCCGAGAGCTACACCCTCTTCCACCACGCCAAAGAGCGCGTGCGCCACGATCTCTACGTGGGAGGGGACGGCGTGGTCTCCCTTTCGGAGCGCCTCCTGGAGAGCCATCCCTATGCCACCCTGGACGAGCTGCCCGGGCTGGACCTCACCGGCTTGAGCTCCTTCTCGCGCCTCGACGGCTACGTCGAGGGGCTGTTCAGAGCTCAGAGCCAGTGCTCCACCTGCCGGACCTTCCCCCTCTGCGGAGGCTGGCTCCGGCTCCAGGACCCTGGATACGACTGCGAGCTCTGGCGGCTCGTGCTCGACGCCATGGCGGACGCGGTGGGGGAGCGGGAGCGCGCCAGGAGGCTCGCGCGCGGGGCGGGGCGGGGCGCTCAGAGGGGCCGCGCGGTCGCCCCCCGGCGCGCTGACACAGGATCTCGGTGATGGGGGCTACCTGCAGGTCTTTGCCGTAATGGGTCCCTTCGAGTGGCGCCTGGCCGCGCGCACGAGCTCCTTTACCGAGCGCCGGACGTAAAGGCACAGGCCGCCCCTGGAGAGGGGAAGGAACCTCGGAGTGGCGCGGACCAGCTCCTCGAACCGGTGCGGATCGGTCAGCTTGCCCACCACTCCGAAGAGGGTGCTGGCCAGGGAGGCGCGCAGGTCCGCCGGCAGCAGCGCAAGCCCCCTGCACTTGTGGCAGCGGCTCAGCCAGCCTCTGATGCGGGAGGGCCCCAAGGCCTTGATGGGCACGCCCCCCATGGCCCGGCGCAGGGCCCGGGCGATGGAGCGCACGGTGACGACCACCAAGGGCCGATCCAGCACGACCACTTGCAGGTGCACCTCGTGAAAACGCGACGGGTCCACCCGCTCCACCAGCTCGTCCATGTGCCACAGAAGATGGCGCTGGCTCCTGATCCCCATGTCCCAGGAGTCGTAGCCCTTGGCAAGCACGTAGTGCCCCCTGGGCAGGTTCCTGTCCTTGGGGTCGTAGCCCGTCCACAGCAGCGGCCGGGTGGAGTCCACAATCACCCACCCCTTGGAGGTGTGCACCTCCAGGAAGTTGTGCCCGCGATAGTGACCACCGGCGGTGGAGTCGGCCTTGTCCCTGACCCACTGCTTCAGCACCGAGCTGACGTAGACGGTGGGCAGCCCGGCGGCCCGAAAGAGCGATGCGAGCACGAGGCCCCTGTCCGCGCAGCCAGAGTAGGTCCCGGAGGCAAAAAGCTCGGCCGCCGTGCGCCTCCTCAGCACACCCCTCTTGGAGCCCGAAAAGCGCCTCTGGTGCGCCCGGACCCAGCGGTGAATGTTGCGGATGGTCTCCAGGTCGTCTGAGCCGCGAAGGCTCCTGGCGAGCTTCACCATGGCAGCGGAGGGCCGGCTCTGGCTCCCGGGCTTGACCCAGTCGGAGACGGGCAGTGAGCTGGTGGAGCGGCTCTTCAATGGTGGGATGCACCCGGGCGCAAGGGCGGCGGCGGCGGTAGCCACCATCACCCACCACACCTTGGAGCTACCAGGGGTTCGCACCGGTCCAGCTCCTCGCCAGGACACATCTCAAAACTTGACCACCAGCTTGGTGACCATCTGAGTGTCCCAGGGATAGATGTGCCGCGGCGGCCGACTGTCGTAGGCCACCGTGAGCATCTGCTGCAGGTGAAGGACCTTGTAGATCTTGAACATGAGCGACAGGCTCTCCAGGAAACGATAGTCACCAAAGTCACGAAACCTTGGCTGGAGATAGACCGTGTTGGCGACCACCAGCCACTTGTTCACGAGCAGCCTGAAGCTGACATAGCTGGTCCAGCGGTGGAACTTGGTCACCGAGGGGTGGGGGTCGTCGGTCGCAACGTCCGAGAGCTCCTCGTACTCGAACATGTAGCCAGTGCCCACGTACAGCTCGAAGCGCTTGGTGAGCACCGGGGCCACCCGCACGCCGGCTCCAGCCAGGGTCCTGATGATCTGGGAGGTGAACTCGTTGAACTCCACCTGCGCGAACAGCTCCGAGCCCACCCGTCGGTGCCACATGGCCGGCCAGCGCAGGTGGGCGAAGCCCTTGTTCTCGTACCGGCTGTCAGTGGCCACCGAGTAGTTGAAGGAGAGCTGCAAAAAAGGCGTGTGTACGCCCTTGTGATAGGCGACCTTGCCCACCCAGGAGGTGCTGAAGGAGTTGGTGTTGCCCGTCTTCCAGGTGATGCCGCCCTTGAGCCAGCCGTGCACGCCCTCCTTGGGCACCGCAGGACGCATGGCCTCGGTGTTGACCTGCGCCAGGGCGACGTCGCCGAGGCCAGGCCCTAGCAGCGCCAGGATCGCGCCCACGAGGAGACGCGAGCTTGTGGGGACACCTGTTCGTCTCTCCTTCATCACCGCTCCGATGCGCCCGGGTGCGCCGAAAACCGAGGCACACAATTGCACAAAACCCGAAGGGAATCAACGCAGGAGCGGCCCTGGGAGCGAGGGCGGAATGTGTCGTGGTAAGGTCGGGCCATGGTGCCGCCGCCGGACAGCTCCGCCGACCCTCTCATCCCGTGGGTGGCGAGCGCGGTCTTCCTCGTCTCCGCCGGGCTCTGCGTGGCCCTGGCCGCGCCCGGGGCCCACTGGCTGGACTCGGCGGAGTTCGCCGCCGCCTCCTTCGAGCTGGGCAACGCCCACCCACCGGGCCACCCCCTGGCGATCATCCTGGGCAAGGCGGCCACCTTCCTCCCCCTTGGGGGCATCGCCTTCCGCGTCAACTGCGCCTCGGGCTTGGCCATTGGAGTGGCGGCGGTGCTGCTTCTGCTCTGCATCAGGCGGCTCACTTGCGCGGTGTGGCTCCGAGTGCAGCAGGGGCACGCCTGCCGGCTGCTGCGAGGAGATGGGCAGCCGCGACCCGAGGCCAGCGAGGCCCCGAGGCCCATGCCGCCTGCGGTGCTGTGGCCCGTGTGCGTGGCCGGCTCCCTCGGCTTTGCCCTGAGCCACGCGACCATGCTGCAGGGGGTCCGCGCAGAGGTGTACGGCCTGAACCTGGCCATGAGCCTGGGTGTGCTTCACCTCACCCTGCGCTACCTGGTGGACGACCCGGGGCGAGCCCGAGACCTGGTGGCCGCCGGTCTGCTCCTGGGTCTGGGGCTCTGCAACCACCACCTGCTCACCTTGACCGTGCTCCCGGCGGTCCTGGTGGCGGTGGCGCTGGCCCGACGCCCATCCATGCGAGCGCGGCTGGCCCATGTGGGAGCCGCCGCGGTGGCTGCCATGGTGGGCCTGGCCACCATGGCCCAGCTCCCGGTGCGCTCCACCGCGGCGCCTCTCATCAACTGGGGTGCCCCGCACACGGCGGCGCGGTTTCTCTGGACCGTGTCGGCCAGGCTCTTCGCTCGCACTGCCGAGCGCTCCCTCACAAGCTCTCCCCTGGACCGGCTCTGGTCGCTGGCCTCCCTCGCGAGCTCGGAGCTGGGCCCGGGGCTGTGGCTGTGCGGCCTGGGGCTACTGCTGGGGATGCTGCTCTGGCGGCACCTCAGGCCCCTCGGCGCGCTCACGGGCCTCACCATGGTCACCGTGGCGGGCGCGGCCCTTGCGGCCGGCTTCGAGCCCGACAACCCCGACTCGCTGGGCTACGTGTTGCTCTTGCTGGCCCTCGGGTCCGCGCTCTCGGCGGCCGGCGTCGGGCTGGGGCTCGCGCTCCTTTGCAGGCGCCCGGCGCTGAGGAGAGCCGCCGTGGCCCTCTCCTTCCTGCTGCTGATCTGGCCCCTGGTTTCCCTGGGGACCGCCTGGCGAAGGGTGGACCTTCGCCAGGCCTACTCCGCCGAGGAGAGCGCAGAGCTCCTCCTGGACTCGGTGCCCCCCAGGGGCGTGCTCTTGACCAGCTACTACCAGTCCGGCTTTGGCGTGTGGGCCGCCAGGAGCCTCGCAGGGGCGCGGCCGGACGTGGACCACGTGCACCGGAGCTACCTGTCGCAGCCCGGATACGTGGCGAACCTGCTCTGCCGCCGCCCTCGACTGCGGCCATTGATCGGCGGCCTCCACGCACCCGGCGAGCTCGACTACAGCCGCCTGGTCCGAAGCGCCCGCGGACGCGCGGTGCTCTTCGAGTTCGATGACGACACCTTTGGCGAGGACATGATCCAACGCAGCGTGCCCTTTGGGCCCCTGTGCATTCTGCGTCCCCCGGCGGGCGCCGGGGCCTTGGAGCCCGCCCGTGTGACGAGAGCGTCCAGACGCCAGTGGGCACGGCTGGAGGCGCTGATGGGCCGCCATCCCGAGCCCCTTGCTCGCATGTACCTGCTGTGGGCTCGCTACCTCAGGGCCCGCTACTTTCTCCTGCGGGGGAGCTGCTCCGCCGCCCGGCCGAGCTTTGAGCGCGCCGTGCTGCTGGGCAACCCCAGGGATCCGGCCCTGAGGGCGATGGCCCGTCGCTGCGGCTTCGCCATGCCCAAGGGCCACAGCAGAGGTCCATAGGGGCGCCGCCGAGACCCCTGGCCTGAGCGCCCCGAGGGTGGGCCCCCGGGCCAGCCAGGGCCCCAAAATTGCCCAGCTCCATCTCATTTGGTACAATTTCACTCAAATGAGGGGCCAGATCGCCGGACCATTTCGGATCTCGCCCATGGGAGGTGGCCAGTGTCGTCGGCCAAGCAAGCGGATCTTTCCCAAGGCTCCATCACCTGTCTCAAGCCGATGGTCTCGGCACGCAAGGTCTCCCTCTTCCGGCGCGAGATCAGGGAGTGGATCTCCCCGCCGGCCTTCGAGATCCTCATGGGCGCGGCAGAGATAATAACCGAGGGCTCCTTTGACACTCCCGCGGACCAGAGCCCCGTCTTCCTGGGCAGCGTGCAGGTGGTGGTGCCCCTCTCTGCCTGCAGCTCCTTCATTCAGGGTCCCCTGGACGCATCGGCGGCCCGGCGCCTGACCCAGATGATCCTCTCGGACCGCATGGCTCGGGAGGTGCTCGGCGAGCTGGCCCTGCGGGAGGCGGAGCGGGCCGCCGGCTGTGCCCTGTTCGAGCTGCAGACGGAGATGACCGCAAGCCACCGAGGCGACGAGCTGCGCATCAGCATCGACGTGGAGGGGATGGTCAGGCAGCGGTAGCAACCATGGAAGAGGTCTTCACCGTAAAGGACGTCTCCCGGCTCTTCGGCCTCTCCGAGAGCCGCATCCGCTACTGGGCGCAGACGGGATTCATCGGCCCGTCCGTCACCCGGGGTAACAGGCGCTACTACAGCTTCAGCGACCTGATCGGGATCAAGGTCGCCCGGGATCTCCTGGAGTCCGGGCTGAGCCTGCAGCGGGTCCGCAAGAACCTCGCCTCCCTTCGCTCGCTGCTGCCCGACGTGGATCGTCCCCTCTCCCGGCTCAGGGTACAGTCGGACGGCGAGCGCATGTGGGTTCACGCCGAGGACGCCAGCTTTGACGTGTGCTCGGGACAGATGATGCTGGAGCTCTCCACCGGAGACCTCCAGGACGACGTTGTGCGCATCCTGGACCTGGCCCGTCCGCCCCAGCAGCGGACGTCCCAGGGGGAAGGATCCAGCGACGTCGCCGCTCAATCGCACCCGCATCGCACGGCCTACCGGTGGTTTCTGGCCGGCCTCTCTGCGCACCAGGTACCAGACACCCTCCCGGAGGCCATGGCCGCCTACCGCAAGGCACTTGACCTGGACCCCTCCCTTGCGGCTGCCCACACGAACCTGGGGATCGCCCATTTCGAAAAGGGAGACCTCGAGGCGGCCCGAACCCATTTCGAGCGCGCCCTGGCGCTGGACCCCGACCAGCCGGAGGCCAGGTACAACCTGGCAAACCTCTACGAGCAGGATGGCCAGCTCGACCTGGCCATCGCCGAGCTCCGGCGAGTGGTGGCCAGCCGCCCCGAGTTCGCCGACGCCCACTTCAACCTGGCTATCGCCCTGGAGAAGGTGGGCAGCCGTGTCCAGGCGGCCGACCATTTCCACCGCTACCTGTCGCTCAGCGGGGAGGAGGACACGGTCTGGGCCCGCCTGGCCAAGAGCCACATCGAGTTCCTGCGCTCCTCCCAGGAGCCGGACACAGGCCCTGCGAACCGCTCCGGACAGCGCCCCACCGGGTGAGGCCTGGGCCAGGGCAGCGCCAACACCAGCCAGAGGGCGTCACACCTACTTGGCGATGAACTGGTCCGGCAGGAGCCCCTTGTGGAAGGCTCGCTCGATGTCCCCCAGGAGCCTGGCGAAGCGGCGCCGCTCCCGGTCCTCCCCGAGCTCGAGGCGGATCCCCATGGCCCTCCCCGCCTCGTCCGAGATGTGGCGCACCACCGTCCCCTGGAGCTTCACTGGAGGCAGCTCCAGCGGTGGGATGATGACGAGCTCCACGGTGGTGGACTCGGGCAGCAGCTCCGCCGCCGCCAGGAGCAGGCCCGTCTCGGTGATGTCCCGGGTGAAGTTCATGCGCCGGGCCGAGGAGGTCCCCGCGGTCCGGTAGGTCACCTGCAGCCGCACCGGGAGCCGGGAGGACGCGCGCTTGTCCAGGAGCCCCCCCCGCAGGTACCCACGAACGTACTCGACCTTTGCCCTGTCACAGGAGTGGACCCGGAGCCCCACCCCGGAGCGGAGGCGCTGCTCTCCCTTCCCCTGGGGGCGCCTCCAGATGACCACCCCGTTGAGGAAGAACTGCGGCCCTCGCAGAAAGGACAACCTCACCCGCAGGTTGGCTCCAACCGGCGGGGGATCCTCCGTGGGCACAAAGAGCACGTGGTCGTCACCCTGGAGGCTGTGGCAGTCGTCCCACTGCCGTGGCTCGGCTATGGTCAAAACCAGGTCTTGCATCGCTTTATCCACCCGCCGGCCCATGACGCCCCCCGGGGCATCTCTCCCTGGGACAGGATGGTACAGGATCGACCTTCCCAAAAGCAAACAGGGGCGCTACTTGGGCGGGGGGGTGGGCGCGCGGTACTTCACCACCTTGGCGATCCCCGGAGTCATGATCACCTTCCCCGCGGTGGTGACCGCCAGGACCTGCACGCCAGGGAAGCTCTTGGCGACCTCGATCCCATCCACCGGACCCAGCACGAAGATCCCCGTGGCCAGGGCGTCGGCCAGGGTCGCCTTGGGGGCAGTTACCGTGACCGAGGCCAGCTTGTCCGCCGGCCGCCCGGTGCGGGGATCCAGGATGTGGTGATAGCGCACGCCCTCGTGCATGAAGTACCGCTCGTAGTTGCCCGACGTGACCACGGCCATGCCCTGCACCGGCAGGGTGGCGAAGTAGGTGGATGGCTTGTATGGATCTTTGATTCCCACTCGCCAGCGACGATCGGGGTGACGCCCCATCACGTACAGATCCCCGCCCCCATCCACGATGAAGGCCGTGTGCCCCATGCTCTTTAGCACCGCGGCAGCGGCGTCCACTGCGTAGCCCTTTGCGATGGCCCCCAGGCCGATCCTCATGGACGGGCGGGCGAGGCGCACGGCCACCCTGTCGTAGTCGAGCAGGATGTTCTTGCTGCCAACCAGGCGCAGAGCGGCGCGCAGCTTTGCGGCGGTGGGAACCCGGGCGGCCTTCCCCCTGGCAGGGGGGCGATAGAGCCTGGCGAGGGGGCCGAAGGTGATGTCGAAGGCCCCCTTCATCCGGTGGCTGAGCTTCTTTGAGCGCAGAATCAGGTTGAAGACCTCCTGGTCCACCTTCACCCACCTGGTGGGCTTGCGGGTGGCCGCGGCGTTGATACGGCCTATGGCGGAGCTCTCCTGGTAGGAGGAGAAGAGCGCCTCCAGCCTCACCACCTCAGCAAAGGCTCCGCGCGCCGCGTCCACCGCCCGGCGGCGGCTCTCGGCCAGGCTCTGCCTGCCGGCCTTGGTCTTTGGGTCTCCGCGGAGGGCGATCACCACCCTGAAGAGGGTGCCCATGTAAGTGCGCGTCTCCGAGTAGATCCGCGGGTCCGCAGACGCGGGGCCCAGGCGGCGGGCGGCCGGGTCCGCTCCGGCGGGCAAGGTCTCGTCCGACGCGGGCCCACGCTGGCGCAGCCGCTTGCAGCCGGGCACGGCCACCACGAGCCCCAGGGCCAGCATCCAGAGCGCGCCAACCCGTGTTCGGAGAGCAGGAGCAGTCATCATGTCTGGGGGTACCACCTGGCCCACCGTGATGTCCAGGGATTTGCCTTCGAGGAGCACCTCGGCGGAGGGAGCCGTCAGGTGCTACAATGGACAAGGGATCGCTGGTGCTGCCTGAAGGTCCCGGGAGACTAAGAGCCCTCATGCGTCGCGTCGTAGTCTTTTTTGCCCGCCTGGCCATCATCTCGCTCGTCATGGGAGTGGCTGGAGGCTACTACGTTGCGAACCGGTACTTCAACAACGGCGCCCTGGCCAGGCGACTTACTGAAAATTACAACAAGAAGCACCGGGGGCGGATACGGATCGGCTCCATCCACTGGCGCTCGAGCGCCATCCTGGAGCTTCTGCGCGACGGCTACGACGAGGTGGTGATCAAGGACCTTCGTATCTTCGACTCCCGTGGACGCCTGGCCCTGCGGGTGGACCACGCGGTGGGGAGCATCAAGCTCTGGGACGTCATCCTCAGGGGGGACTTTCGCCTGCGATGGCTGCGCTTTGACGGGGCCACCGTGCGCCTGGAGCGCTACAGGCGTCCGGACGGTCCGGGACCCAAAGGGGAGCAGCAGGAGATCGGTCTCCTGGGCGCCTTCGAGCCCACCAGGAATGAGGAGATGAGCAAGCGCTCCCGCGAGAAGCGCTCCTCGAGCTCGAGCCGCAGCTTCATCGTGGTGGACCGCTTCGAGCTGGCCGGGATAACCCTCGTGGCCAACCTGGGCCAGGTGGGGATCAGGCTGGAGGAGCTGCGCCTGGGCGGCCGGCTCGACTACGCCTCGGCCGGAGACGGACAGGCGCCCAGGCTGCACTACGACCTGCGACCGGCCGCCGAGGGGGGGGCGCTGCGCTTTGGCCACCGGCGCTTCTCCCTGGGCAAGCTCCGGGTGAAGAGGCTGGCGGCCACGAGAGCTCGTCCGGACAGGGTCGTGGTGGACGCCACCTTGGGGCTGGAGGGCGCTCACCTCAGCCTGCGGGGCGGGCTGCTGGGCCTGCGGGCAGCCCCCAAGGGGCCACCAAAGGGAGAGGGCGCCGACCACGAGCACAGCCCGGTGCCCACCGTGGCCCTGGAGGCCGCCGCCACCGGGTTCGGGAGGCTCC
This sequence comes from Myxococcota bacterium, assembly GCA_024276595.1. Classification (GTDB taxonomy): domain Bacteria; phylum Myxococcota_A; class Polyangia; order HGW-17; family JAJRWW01; genus JAJRWW01. Next base: position 3,824 of record JAJRWW010000095.1, on the reverse strand, counting down.
TGGCCAGGCTCACCGGCAGGGCCATCGTGGACAGCGCCAGCGAGCTCCACGCCTCCCTGAGGGGCCCCATCACCGATCCGGTGGGCACCCTCCGGCTGGCGGGCCTCGGGCTACGGCGCGGGGGGATCCGCCTGGACCGCGTGCAGCTCGTGGCCCGGTACGAGTCCGGGGTGCTGCTGCTGGATCGAATGGTGGCCAGGGCCCTGGGAGGCACCCTCGAAGCGAGGGCGCGGCTGGACATGGGCTCTGGCCTGTGGAAGGCCTCCCTCAAGGTCACCGACCTGGACACCCGGGACGCCCTCCCAGCCGACCGCAGGGAGGCCCTGGGCGGCACCTTGCACGGCTACGTGGACGCCGCCGGGCACGTCGATGACCTCCAAAGCGGCTGGACCCGCTTCTCGCTGGGTCTGCTGCGCCACCAGGCCAGGGGCCCCCTCCCGCGCAGCCTTCGCCTGGAGGGAGAGCTGCACGCCTCCCTGCGGCGCCTGGACATCCGCCGCCTGGAGCTCAGCTAGGCCCTGCTCACCGCCAGGGCTCGGGGGCGTTTTTGGCCCCAGCGGCTGAAGATGGATCTCGCCCTCAAGGCCGAGGCGCGCCGCCTGCGCACCTTCCTCCTGCGCCTGGGTAAACCTCCACTGCTCATGGCCCTGAGCCTCGTTGGCCGGGCCAAGGGTGACCTGCTCAACCCTCGCTTTGTGGGCTCCACCCGGCTCCTCGGCATAAGGAGCGGCCCGGTGAGGCTGCGCCGAGTCACCGCCAACCTGGGCCTGGCGGATGGCACCCTCTCGGCTCGAGACGTGCGTACGCGCCTGCTTGGCGGCACCGTCTCCGCCTGGGCGAGGGTCAAGCTCTACGACCGGGACCTGAGGAGGATGTATGGCACCCAGAGGATCAAGGCCGCTGGGAGCTTCGCCGACCTCAGCACCCTGGGCCCCACCAGGGGAGCCGTGCGCGCTCTTTTCGGGGGGCGCTTTCACGTTGCGGGGCCCCTGGGCCATCTGCGGGGGGGGCTCACCGCCCGGTCGCGGTCCTTGTGGGCTGCCCGCCAGCGCTACCGGAACGCGCGCCTCGACCTGCGCTTCGACCCCAGAAAGGTCGTGATCGACCGGGCGCTGATGTTCCGCAACCCCAGCCAGTACATGAGCGTGAAGGGCAAGGTGTACACTCGAGGCAGGGTCGCCCTCAAGGTGACCCTGAGGCGGCTGCCCCTCTCCCTGATCCCTTCCCTCTCAGGGCCCAACCCGCCGGTCTCCGGCACCGTGGACACCGAGGGCCTCACCGTGCTGGGCACAACCGCCGCACCAGTGCTCGACGGCACCGTGCGACTGCTTCGGGTGGCCCTCAGGGGCGTGGACGCCGGAGGAGGGACGGTCCGCCTGTCGCCTGACGCGGCGGGGACGCGCACCCGGGTCTCTGGCTCCCTGCTCTCCTTTCTGAGCTTTCTGGGCGGCAGCAGCCTGTCCCTCTCTGCGCCAGCCACGGCGGACCTGCGCTTCGCCTTCTCCGACGTCCCCCTGGAGACCTACCTGCCCGAGCTGGCCCGGCTGGGAGATGTGCGGGGGCGGGTCAGCGGCACCCTCTCCCTCACCACCGGCGGCCCCACGGGGGTGCGTCGAGCCCGGCTGGTGATCCGCAAGCTGAGAGCCACCTTGCGCCGCCCCGTGGATCCATTCGAAGAGGCTCCCCGCCAGGCGGCGCTCATCCAGAACTGGGGTGACATGGTGGTCACCTACGACGGAGAGAAGCTCACCTTCCAGCGCTTCATGGTGACGGACCGAAGGGAGCTCCACAAGCTGACCATATCCGGGAGCGTGAGCCCCAGGGCCCTCAAGCTGAGGCTCCGGGGCAGGGTGGACCTGCTCCCTCTGGAGATGCTCGCCGGGGCGGACATCTCCAGGCTGCGGGGCAACGTTGGCGTAAACCTCTACGTGGACGGCTCCCCGGACAGTCCCCGGATCAACGGCGCCATCTACCCGGCGAGCGTCACCCTGCGAACACCCGCCTTGGAGGATGACATCGTGATTCGAGGCGGGGCGATCCTCGTCTCCAATCGGGCGCTGGATCTGCGCGGGCTGCGGGTCATCCTGGCCGACGATGAGGCCGAGCTCAACGGCCTCGTCCTGCTGAGACGCCTCGTGCCAGGCCGCCTGGCCCTCACCCTGCGCGGAGACCTCTCTCCCAAGGGTCTGGGGATCCTGGCCTCCGAGTGGGTGCAGCGACCTCGAGGCAGATCCTCCCGCATGGACCTGCGGGTGGGAGGGACCATCCAGGACCCGGTCATTGACGGGGTGGTGATCCTGAGCCAGATGCACATGGGCCTCAGGGGGCTCGGCAAGGAGCTCTCCATCCGCTCCGGCCGGGTGGAATTCACCAGGGGCAACGTCCACCTCACCTCCATTCGCGGGAAGGTGGACGACGGGCCCTTCGAGCTGAACGGGGACGTGGCCCTGAGGGGCCTGTCCATGAACGGGCTCGACCTGCGCTTCGTGGGGGAGTCCATCCCTCACCTATCGGGCGGGTCGTACGAGGTGGAGCTGAACGTGTACGTACGTCTCACCGGCCGCGGCGACTACCGGATGTGCCTAACACGTGCCACGGCCGGCATCCAGCCAGAGCCTGGCTCCGAGCCGGGGGCCAGGGCCGGCGCCAGGGCCGGCGCCGCGCCCTTTTCACGGGGCGGCCTCCGCGGGACCACCTGGGGCCGGCGCGAATCCTCTGGATGGGGCCGCCACCGCCACGGTCGTCTGCAGACCCTCCACGTGGCCGGGGATCCCAAGCAGTGCTACACCCTCGCGGGCACCGTGGACGTCGTGGATGGACGCTACATCCGCAAGTTCAGCATCAACCCCGTGCAGCGCATCCTCTCCCCCTCCCGGGTGGACGAGTCAGCCGCCAGCTCTGCGGAGGAGAACGAGTTTCTGCGCAACCTCAAGCTGAACCTCACCGTCACCATGGGCTCGCTCCGGGTGAAGAACAACCTCGCCGACATCGGCCTGGAGGGGGATCTCACGGTGAGTGGCTTCTACACGAGCTACCGCATAGGTGGCACGGTGCTGTTCAAGGAGGGCTCCTTCACCATCCCCTTCCTCAGGGGGCGCTACGGCTCCATCTCGGGCTCGGTCAGCTTCGACCGTGGCCGCCCAGAGGGGATAGACGAGCCGTACGTGATCCTCAAGGGCAGCACCACCTACACGGACCGCTCCGAGACCGAGCACGATATCAACCTCTCGGTCACGGGCTACCTGAACCGGCTGGTTCCCCGCTGGTCCACCAGCACCGGCCTCACGAGCTCGCAGACGCTGATCCTCCTGGCCACGGGCCGCACCCCGGACCAGCTCCGCAAGGGGCGCTCCGCCTCCATCCCCAACCTCGCCCCTCTCATCGCCGACTACCTGCCCGTGGACCTGCAGCTAGACCTCTCCTCCGACTCGGTGCAGGTCTTCGTGGAGAAGCGGCTGGGACGCTACTTCAAGCTTCGCGGCGAGGTGGAGATGGGCTACTCCGGCAGCCAGCGCCAGGAGGGCAAGCTCATCTTCCAGGTCACCGACGCCCTCTCCACTCAGATCCGCGCCAAGCGCAAGGAGCAGGGCGAGGACGTCACCGTGGAGGACGACACCCTCTCCGGGAGGGTGGAGATGCGCTACAGGATCCGCCTGCGCACCTCCATCAGACGATCACTGGGGCTTTGATGTGGTCGGGGAGATGTCGGCCCGGAGGGCCGACATCCTTGGAGCGGGGCTACTCGAACTCGAGGGTCACCGGCACCGCGGAGGAGATGCGGATGCCGAGGCTGAGCAGGTCGTCCTCGCCGTCGCCGTCGATGT
>JAJRWW010000094.1 GCA_024276595.1 Myxococcota bacterium | reverse complement strand
GGAGTCACGGCGTAAAGGTGGACGTACGGGTGGTGGCCGCCACCAACCGGGATCTCCGCCGAATGGTCAACGACGGCTCCTTCCGGGAGGACCTCTTCTTCCGGCTGGCGGTGATGCCCATCGAGCTCCCCCCCCTCTCCGAGCGGATCGAGGACATCCCGCTCCTGGCAGGACGGCTCCTCCAGGAGCTGTCACAGCGCTCTGGCAGCACCTTCGAGCTGGCTCCGGAGACCCTCGGGGTGCTCATGCGAACCCCCTGGCCAGGCAACATCAGGCAGCTCCGCAACGTGCTGGAGCGAGCCGCCTCCCTGGCAGAGTCACCGATCCTGCGGCCCCAGGACATCCACCCGGGAGGCAGCCGATCCCCTGGTATCGCCAACACGGCCCTCTCCCATGGCGCCGCGCCACCGAGCGCGCCCAGCAGACCGCCCGAGGCGCCAGCCGCGCCCACCGGGCCGGGCGCCCCGGACCAGCCCCTCATCCAGGAGCCCTTCAAGGCCGCCAAGGAGCAGGCCATGGACGCCTTCGAGCGGGCGTACCTGGCAGAGCTCATGGCCGCTCACGGGGGCAACATCAGCCAGTCGGCGGAGCGGGCGAGCCTCACCCGGTACCACCTGCGCAAGCTCCTCAAAAAGCACGGCATGAGACCCCGCTGACCTCCAGCACCACCTGGGTGGCTCCTGTAGAAGCCATGGCGACTGGGGCAGTCACCCCAAGGGCTACTGGCAGAGCCACCTCCAGCTCCCCAGGGGAGCCGCCCGCACAGCTCGGTGAGCCAGGGATCCCTGGCGCTGGGTCCCTCATCCAGCCAACGAGGCGGCCCCAGGGGACCTGGCCCAGCGCTTGCAAAGCGGAGCCCAAGGGCGCCAGGCAGCCTCACCGGGCTGCCTGGCGCTTCGAGAACCATCGGCGTGGCAGCGAAAGCGCCCGCCCAACCATCGCCAGCTACCTGGCGAAAGGAGGAACCATGCGAGCTGTTGCCATCACCGCCATTTCGCTGCTAGTGACCCTCGCCGCCCCAGGCTGCGTCGAGGACGAGAACTGCGTCAACGGGGTGGCCTGCGTCTGCTCCGCCGAGACCTGCACCGAGACCTGCGGGGGCTCCGGGGCAGGCTGCTCCTTTGACTGCCTCGACGGCTCCGACTGCACCTTTGCTTGCCCGGGCGGGAGCTGCTCCGTGGAGGCGGACTCTGCCGAGGCCATGGACGTGAGCTGCCCTGGCGGCGGCTGCGGGGTCACCGCCGTGGACACCGCAGAGGTGACCCTGGACTGCACCGGAGATAGCTGCAGCCTCTCCTGCGTGGGCGCCGACGTGTGCCGGCTCACCGGCTGCACCTTTGGGTGCGCCCTGAGCTGCGGCGGCGCCGCGGTCTGCGAGTCGAGCTGCAGCGCCATCCCGGGGGGCTGCTCTGTCAGCCCGTGAGCTCCTCCTCCCGGCCAGACCCAACGGATCCCTCCCTCCAAGTCATCCTCCCTTCGAGGCCACACCACCCGGGCCACCCTCTGGTCCTAGTCGCCAAGAGACTCGCCGGAGAGGCGACCGCCGGGACCGGCGGCGCGCCGGCTGGCGAGCTCCTGGGCCTCCTTGAGGGAGAGACGATCCAGCTCGTCCAGCAGGTCGAGATCCTGGCGAACCAGGTCCCGCTCCTTGCCCAGCATGCGCCAAAGGAGCGCGGTGGCGTCATCGATGATGGCGTAGGCGCTGGGCACGACGTAGAGGGTCAAGATGGTGGCGAAGCTCAACCCCCAGGCGATGGCGGTGGCCATGGGAGAGAGCCCCTGCACGTCGCCGCCAATGCCGAGGCTGAGGGGCATCAGACCACCGACGGTGGTGATGGAGGTGAGGAGGATCGGCCGTAGACGGATCTCTCCAGCCTCCCGGATGGCGTCGTCTCTCGCCATGCCCTGCCGGCGACGCTGGTTGATGAAGTCCACCAGGATGAGGGAGTCGTTCACCACGATGCCTGCCAGGCCCACGTACCCTATGAGCCCGGTCATGTCCATGGGGTTCCCGGAGACGAAGAAGCCCACGATGACGCCTATGGTGGCCAGGGGCACGGCCAGCAGCACGGTGAACGGCTGTACGAAGGAGCGAAACTGGGCGCCCAGGATCAGGTAGATTACGAGGAGCGCTATCACAAAAGCTATTCCCAGCGACTCCAGGCTCTCGCTGGTCTTCTCCCACTCCCCACCGAACTGAAACCTCACGTCGGGGTTGGCTCTCATGAGCCCCTCCAGGCGCCTTTGGGCTCGCCTGTTCACACCCTGCGAGGTGACCTTGGTGCCGCCCTCCCGGACGGTGCTGTCGATGTTGGCGGTGACGGTGATCGTCCGGCGTCGATCCCGCCTGCGGATCCGGCTGGGCCCCATGGCCCGGTCCAGCCTGGCCACATCGCCCACCGTGAGCACCCGGAGGCCGCTGGGAACCGCCGAGCCGGACCTGCTCGCCAAGGCAGCCCCTGAGGCCAGCCCGGTGGGCAACGGCAAGGCGAGGCGGGTGATGGAGCGGGCGTCCCTGCGGTAGGGCTCGGGGTATCGCAGCACAACGTCCACCTCCTCGTCTCCGGTGCGATAGTTGGACACCTTCAGGCCCATGTAGGCGGTCATGATGGTCGAGGCCACGTCCGCGGTGGAGAGGCCGTGGAGGGCCGCCAGGGACTCGTCCACCCGGAGCCGGTACTCCGGGCTGCCCAGGTGGAAGTCCCGCCCGATGTCCTTCACCCCTGGGATGGCAGCCAGCTCCCGCTCCACCTGCTCGGCCAGCCGCAGCAGGCGCCCCAGGTTGTCGCCGGAGATGCGGATGGCCACCGGCTTGCCCGTGGGAGGCTTGAACTGGAGCACCTGCAGCTCCAGGGGCCTCACCGGTCCCGGGATGTAGCGCAGCCTGGGCCGGAGGGATGCCAGGATCTGCTGGGCAGTTCGCTCCCGGTCCTTCACAGGCGTGAGCATCACCGTGACCATTCCCAGGTTCTTGCCGGTCTGCGGCCACAGGTGAGTGCGCGACCATCCGGCCTGGGACAGGACGGCCTCCACCTCCTGCCGGGGGATGGTCTCCTTGACGATCTTCACCACCTGGGCGAGCACCCGCTCGGTGGCCTCCAGGGAGGTGGACTGGGGCATCTCCACCCTCACGTCCAGCATCTCGCCGTCGGTGTCGCCAAAAAGCACCACCTCCTTCTGAGTCATGGCCGCAAAGAGCAGCCCCGCAAACAGCGCCAGGGCCGCCCCAAGGGTGAGCCAGCGCAACCGCAGCGCCCAGGCGAAGGTTCGGCGATAGATCCCCTTCAGCCAGCCCATGACCCGGCCATCACCCCCTCCCCCGGCGCCTCGGCCACGCACCTCGGGGCCACCGCGCCTCCTGGCGAAGTCTGCCACGTGGGAGGGCAGGATGATCAGCGCCTCGATGAGGGAGGCCACCAGGGCGGCGGTGACAACCTTGGGAATGGTGGCCATGAACTTGCCGAACACCCCGGCCATGAGCAGCAGGGGCAAAAAGGCCGCGATGGTGGTGAGCACCGTGGAGATCACCGGGTACATGACCTCCTTGGTGCCCAGCAGCGCCGCCACAGAGGCGGGCTTCCCCGCCTCGATGTGGCGGTAGGTGTTCTCCACCACAACGATGGCGTCGTCCACGATGATGCCAATGCAGATGATCAGCCCAAAGAGGCTGAGCTGGTTGATGGTGACGCCCAGGACGTGCATCACGATCACCCCCCCGGCGATGGCAAAGGGGATCCCGAGGGCGGCGAAGATTGCGTTTCGTAGCCCGAGGAAGATCCACAAGAGCCCCAGCACGAGCAGCACCCCGATGAGCCCGTTGGTGTACAGGATGCACATGGTGTGGTTCACCTGCTTTGTGGTGTCCCCCATGAGCTTGATCCGGTAACCCTGGGGCAGCCGCGCCTTGAAGGACCTCACCGCGTCACGCACCCGCCTGACCACCTTGTGGGCATCGGAGCCCTTGCGCTTGTAGACGCTGAGCACCACCCCGGGGTGGCCGTCCACCTGCGCGCTGGTGGCCCGGTCGGCGAAGGTGTCGAGGACCCTGGCCAGGTGCCGCACGCGCACGTGCTTTCCGTCCGCTCGCCGCACGACGATGAGCTGCCGGATGTCCTCCAGGGAGCCGTACTCCGCCATGGCCCGCACGGAGATCTCCTTGCCTCCCACGACGATGGCTCCGCCTGGCAGGTTGCGGTCCCTGGACCTCAACGCCTGGGCCATCTGCAGCAGGGAGACGCCGTACGCCTCCAGGCGCTCGGGTCTGGCCACCACCCTGATCTGGCGGGCTCGAATGCCGCTTTGCATGACGTCGTCCACGTCCTGGAGCGTGACCAGGAGGTCCTTGAGGGCAAGAGCAGTGGTCCGCAGCAGGTGCGGATCGCCCTGGTCGACGCCCACCAGCGCCACCTGCACCACGGGCATGAGCATCTGCCCGGGTCGCACCACCGGCGACTCGATGTCCGGAGGCAGATCCCGGCGGATCTCGTTCACCCGGCTCTGCACGTCCAGCACCGCCTTGTCCATGTCGGCGTCGGAGTCCAGCTCCAGCCACAGAAAGCTCAGGGAGTCGGCGGAGGTGGAGTACACGTGCGCCAGGCCATCCACGTCGGCCACCGCGTCCTCCATGGGCCGGGTGACCAGCTTCTCCATCTCGGCGGCGGAGATCCCCGGGTACAGGGTCCGCACGTACAGCCCGGGCGCGGTGACGTCCGGGAAGAGCTCCTTTGTCATTGTGGAGCCGTAGAAGTAGCCAGCCACGAGCACGATGGCGAACAGCAGGTTCACCAGCACGGGCTGCTTGATGGCGGCCTTTACAATGGACACGGATCTCTACCTCTCCATGGGCCTCGCCGGCGCTCGGCGAGGCGCCGGGTCGCCGGAGGAGCGGCGAGGGCCGGGGCGGGGGGGTGCATCCACGCCCGAGCTGCCCAGGGGCCCGGCGCCGGAGACCACCTTCACCCTGGCGCCGGGGACGAGCCTCCCGACCCCCACGACGACCAGGGGCTCTCCCTCTCGGAGGGGCGCTGGCCCCACGGGCAAGAGCTCCACGCGGTCCCCTGCGGAGACCCCCAGCTTCACCTCCAGGCGGCGCGCACGACCACCCCGCACGGCATACACGTACCGGCGACCCACGAGCTCCACCACTGCGTCCGCCGGGGCGAGCAACAGCCGGCTGGGCTCGCCCAGAGGGATGGCCACCCGGGCGATGACGCCGGGCTTTAGCAGGAGGTCTCCGTTGGGCACCGACAGCTCCACCTCCACCCGCCGGGTGGCCGGGTCTGCCAGGGGGCGAACCAGGTGGACCCGGGCGTCCCGCTCCAGGAGCCCCCGGACGGTCTTTACGCTGACCGTGGCGGGCATCTCCTTTTTGAGCAGGAGACCCTCGGTGGGGTCGAGGCCCACCACCACCTTCACCCGCTCCATCTGCACGAGGGTGAACATGGGGGCGCCCGGGGTCACGAAGTCGCCCACGTTGACCGAGCGAACGGCGACCAGCCCGGACATGGGCGCCCGCAACCAGTAGCTGCCGAGCTGGCGGCCCACCTGGGCTGTCTGAGCCCTGGCCATGTCCACCGCCGCCTTGGCGCGATCAAAGGCGTTCTGCGCCTGATCGAGCTGCGCCTGGGGGATATCGCCGCTGGCCCGGAGCCTCCTGCTGCGGGCGAGGTTGATCTTGGCCATGCGCAGGGCAACCTGCGCCTGGCGCACGCCCACCCGGCTGGCCTGGAAGGACCGCCAGGCCACGGACCCGTCCAGCCGCGCCAGGAGGCTCGTCCTCTTCACCCGGTCTCCAACGTCGTGGCGAATCGCCACCACCCGCCCGGCCGCCTCGGCACGCAGGGTGAGGCGCTTCCAGGGCTCCACCGTGGCCACCGCCCGCGCCACGCGCTGGTACGGGCGCCTGGCAAGGATCTCCACCCGCACGGGCAGTAGCTCCCGCGCCGGCCCGTCGGTCGCCGTGCTCCCCCTGGAGCGGTCGCACCCCGAGGACAAGGAGCCGAGACCCACGGCCAGCGCAAGCAGAGAACGGACCAGCGACACAGCGCCCCGTCCGCGGGCCAAGGCCCTGCCCGCTGCGCAGAGAGCACCCGACCGCACCTGTGGGCCCCGAGCCATGGCTAGCGCACCGCCCCCACGGCCTTCTCCCGCCGGGCCAGGGCGGTGAGATAGCCGAACCGGGCCGACAGGAGGTTGAACCTGGCCATGCGCAGCCCATTCTGGGCGTCCAGCACGTCCGTGGTCTTGGCGTTCCCGGCCTTGTAGAGGTTCTCGGCGCTCTTGTGGGCCTCGGCCGCAAGCTTGACCTGCTTGCGAGCCACCTCGATGGACTTGTAGGACTTGATCACCGACAGGTCCGCCTGGAGCACGGCCTCCTTGAGCAGGCGCTGGACGTTCCTGTACCGCATCCTTGCCTTGGCCACCTCGAGCTGCTTGAGCCGCACGTTGTAGATCTTCGTCATGGAGTCGAAGATGGGGACCTTGACGCTGAGCATCACCGCCCAGGTGCCCAGCCAGGTCTTGGAGGCAAACTCGTCGTACGGCATGTAGTTCTGCCATGTGTAGCCCCCAGCCAGGGAGACCGTGGGCAAGAAGGCCGCCTTGGCCTTCTGCTCGTCGATCCTGGACATCTGGACATTGAGCTTGGTGAGCCGGAGCGAGGGGTGGCTCCCCAGGGGCGCCCCCGCGGAGCCGGGCGGGGGCAGGGAGTCGGAGGCGACCTCCGCCGGGGGGACCAGCGTCAAGGGAGACCGAAGGGGCCTGCCCAGCAGGTTGTTCAGGCGCATCTTGGCGGCAGAAACCTGCTGCCGCGCCTCCAGCAGCTTCTGCTCGTCGTCGGCGATCTTGGCCTGCCAGCGCAGCACGTCCACCCTCGTGCCAAGGCCCGCCGCCATGAGCGCCCTGGCCTGCCGGAGGTGCTCCTTGGTGGCCCCGGATGTCTCGCGCACGATCTTGACCGCCTCCTGGGCGGCGAGGATCGCATAGAACATGACCTTCACGTTGGTGACCACATCCTGGGCCGTGCTCTTGTATGAGAGCTTGGCCATCTGGTGGCTCAGCTTGAAGCGCTTGACGTTGATGAGGTTGTTCCAGTCCAGGATCTGCCAGGCGAAGCCGAGCTGGAACTTCACCGTGTCCGCGTTGAAGATGTCCCCGATGGCTCCGAAGGAGCTGAAGGCGTCACCCAGGATCAGGCCCGTGTACTCCGCGTTCTGCATCATCCAGCCCAGGCAGGCGGCGCTGTCCTGGGCGCTGGAGCAGATCCGGTCCACGTACTGCTGCATGGCCACCGGGTCGGAGAAGTCCATGCTCCCGGAGCTCCCCAGGGTGTCGAACTGCGAGTCGCCTCCGAGGAACGCGAGGTCCACCCCCAAGGAAAAATGTGGCCCCAGCAGGGCCCATCCGAGCTTGCGGCCAACCTTGGCCGAGCGCACGGTCAGGTCGGAGACCTTGAGATCCAAGTTCTGCTTGCGGGCGAGGGCGATGGCCTGCTGGAGCGTGAGACCGCCGGTCCTCCCGGCGCCAGAGGAGGAGGATCTCATGGTCAGGGCGCGGCCACGGGCCGGTGCCTCCGCCAAGGCGGCATCGGGTGCCCCGGTTGCCGGGCCCGACGGGGACGGGGTCGCGTCCCGAGGGCCCGGGCGCGCGGCAGCCCGAGGGCCCGGGCGCGCGGCAGCCCGAGGGCCCGGGCGCGCGGCAGCCTCGGCCGGCGAGCCGCTCACCCGAGGCTGCGCTCGGACCGGAGCCACCTGCAGCAGCACAGTCAAACCTCCCACAATGGCTATGTGTTTTCCAAAACATCGCATGAGCTGGCTCCTGGGCCTCCTGGCAGCATCTTGGTGTATTAGTGACCGGAGGTGAGACTGGCACAAGTACTGTTGGGTAGCAATTTGTAACCGCTGGTATCCATCCCCGACGCCGTGCACCAGCCTCACCCCTTCTGCGCCGTGCCTGGCGAACCCACCATTTGGGTAAGCGCAGTCAGGTGCAGGGCCTTCCTTGATGTCCGGATCTATATGGATCCCCGGCTCCATATCTGCTATCAGTGTGGGCGAAAAAAACAGACCGCTTTGGAGTAGACATCTCGAGACGAGCGGCACCTCCCCGGGCCCCCTCGCCGTCCGGGACCACGGATGCTGCACAATCCCTTCAGGAGGAAAGCTACATGGCCCTACCAGACCCTACGAAACACCAAGACTGGGAGATTGCCGCGGCGGCGGAAAAAGACATGAAGACCGTCTACGAGCTCGGTGAGATCCTCGGGCTCGAAAAGGAGGAGCTCCTGCCGTACGGCCACTACTACGGCAAGGTGGACTTCAACATGGCGATGAACCGCCTGAAGGACGAGCCGGACGGCAAGTACATCGACGTCACAGCGATCACCCCCACGCCCCTCGGTGAGGGGAAGTCCACCACCACCATGGGCCTCATCCAGGGCATGGGCAAGCGCAACCTCCGGGTCACGGGCGCAATCCGCCAGCCCTCTGGCGGCCCCACCATGAACATCAAGGGCTCCGCCGCTGGCGGGGGGCTCGCCCAGTGCATCCCTCTCACGCCCTTCAGCCTGGGCTTGACCGGCGACATCAACGCCATCATGAACGCCCACAACCTGGGCATGGTGGCGCTCACCTCGCGCATGCAGCACGAGTTCAACTACGGCGACAAGTTCCTGGCCAAGCGCGGCCTGAAGCGGCTGAACATGGACCCGAACAACGTCGAGTTCGGCTGGATCATGGACTTCTGCGCCCAGGCCCTGCGCAACATCATAATCGGCATCGGCGGCAAGAAGGACGGGTTCATGATGAACTCCAAGTTCGGCATCGCCGTGTCGTCGGAGATCATGGCCATCCTGGCCGTGTCCAAGTCCCTGGCGGACGTGCGCGAGCGCATGGGCAAGATCGTCGTGGCCTACTCCAAGTGGGGTCAAAAGCCCATCACCACCGAGGACCTGGACGTCGCCGGAGCCATGACCGCCTGGATGGTCGAGGCCTTCAACCCGAACCTGCTCCAGACCCTCGAGGGCCAGCCGGTGTTCGTGCACGCGGGCCCCTTCGCCAACATCGCCATCGGGCAGTCCTCCATCGTGGCCGACCGCATCGGCCTCAAGCTGGGCGACTACCACGTGACCGAGTCTGGCTTCGGCGCAGACATCGGCTTCGAGAAGTTCTGGAACCTCAAGTGCCGCTTCTCTGGCCTCAAGCCCCACTGCGCCGTGCTGGTGGCGACCATCCGCGCGCTCAAGTCCCACGGCGGCGGCCCCCCCGTTCCTCCTGGAAAGCCCATGGACCCCGAGTACGTCAAGGAGCACGTGGACTGGGTCGAGGAGGGCTGCAAGAACCTGGTGCACCACATCAACACAGTGAAGAAGGCCGGGATCAACCCGGTGGTGTGCATCAACGCCTTCCACACGGACACCGACGACGAGATCGCTGCCGTGCGCCGCATCTCCGAGGAGGCGGGCGCCCGCTGTGCCCTCTCCAGGCACTGGGAGCAGGGCGGCGAAGGCGCCCTGGAGCTGGCCGACGCTGTCAAGGACGCCTGCGAGGAGGAGAACGACTTCAAGTTCCTCTACGACCTCGACACCCCGGTGGAGAAGCGCATCGAGCTCATCGCCAGGGAGGTCTACGGCGCCGACGGCGTGAGCTACACCCCCGAGGCGGCTGCCAAGCTCAAGCGCTTCGCCGAGGACCCGGACACGAAGAACCTGGGGATGTGCATGGTGAAGACGCACCTGTCGCTCTCGCACGACCCGAACCTCAAGTGCACGCCCAAGGGCTGGACCCTGCCCGTGCGGGACATCCTCACCTACAAGGGCGCCGGCTTCCTGGTGCCCGTGGCGGGGACCATCAGCCTCATGCCCGGCACCAGCTCCGACCCTGCCTATCGACGCATCGACGTGGACACGGAGACGGGCAAGGTCACCGGGCTGTTTTAGCGACCCTGCGCCTCTGACAGGCGCGCTGCTCAGGATCGGCTCCCTCCCCTGCGGGCCACAAGGCCCGCAGGGCTCTCCCCCTCAGCGCGGCAGATCGGCCCACGGGCGCTCCCTCCCTCTGTGAGAAGGTGCACAGCTCGACCACAGCCAGGCTCACGGATGGTCCCTGCCCGCCCCCCCCCGGAGGCACCCCATTGCCGCGAGCACAACAGGTGAGCAGCATCACAAAGCCAGCCGCGACAGAACCGCGTGAAATCACGTACAAAAATATTCTTTGCACTGGGCGCCGAAACCCATAGGATACCTCTTTGGGCAAAGAACCGACCCATGTACCCGGCGCCGGCTGTTGGCCGGCCAATTTCCCACGGCCCACGGCCGAAAGAGGAGGACTGACATGAAACGTAAGCTAGCCTATGGCGCCCTGGGCGCCCTGACCGCCCTGGCGCTCTCTTTGGGGGGCTGCAGTGACGACGACACCGGCGCCACCTGTGGCGACGGAGTTATCGAAGGCTCGGAGAGCTGCGACGGATCCAACCTCGGCACCGAGACCTGCGAGACCCAGGGCTTTGCCGGCGGCACCCTCGCCTGCGACAGCGCCTGCGGCCTGGACACCTCGGGCTGCTTTGACGCCAACTGCGGCAACAACATCGCGGAGGGCAACGAGGACTGCGACCGCGACGACCTGGGCGACGCCGACTGCACCGACCTGGGCTTCTCCGGCGGCACCCTCGCCTGCAACGCCGACTGCACCTACGACGACTCGGGCTGCAACGACCTTTGTGGCAACGGCACCCTGGACGACGCGGTGGAGGCCTGCGACGGCGACGACTTCGGCGCCGAGACCTGCCAGACCATGGGCGCCTTCGACGGGGGCACCCTGACCTGCTCCACAGACTGCCAGACCATCGACACCAGTGCCTGCTGTACCGACGAGTGCGCCACGGATGGCGAGACTAGCTGCAACGGGGACCTCCTCGAGACCTGCGAGCTGCAGGCCAACGGCTGCCTGGGCCTCACCAGCTACGACTGCACCGGCGACGGCCAGGTGTGCGACGACTCCGGCGCCGTGGCGGTCTGCGCCGACGCCTGCCAGTCCGACTGCACCGAGGTGGGCGCGACCCGTTGCGCCAACAACGACGTGGAGACCTGCACCGACAACGCCGGCTGCCTCACCTGGCAGGTCACCGAGACCTGCACCGCCGGCTCCGAGGTCTGCCTCACGCCTGGCGGCCAGGCCACCTGCGTCACCTCTGGCGGCGGCGATAGCTGCGTGGACGCAGAGGTCGTCTCTGGCAGCGTGAGCTACTCGGGCTCCGACTTCACCTCCGACTACACGGACAGCAACGACTGGGGAGCCAACTCGGGCTGCGGCACTGCCAACGGCGCGGACGCCGTGTTCCAGGTCTGGCTGGACGTGGGCCAGACCCTCCACTACGCCGAGAACGGCGGCCTGGACGCGGTGCTGCGAGTGCTCGACACCTGTGACGCCACCTCCACCTGCCTCGAGAGTAACGACTACAACGAGGACCAGGTGTTCGTGCCCACCACCGCGGGCTACTACTGGGTGGTCATCGAGTCCTACTATGCCAGCCCAGGCAGCACCGACTACGACATCTCCATCGAGGTGCTCGACGACGAGACCGACTGCGGCGACGGCGCTGACAACGACATGGACGGGCTCACCGACTGCGAGGATCCCAACTGCTTCGGCGACCCCACCTTCTGCTCCACCGAGCTGGACTGCTCCGACGGGCTGGACAACGATGCCGACGGCGACACCGACTGCGACGACACCGACTGCGCCGCGCTGCCAGCGTGTATCACAGTGGACGGTCTCTGGCAGAGCTTCTCCGCCTCCGACCCCGTGGACCTGGCCGACTGCACCGTCGCCTTCACTCCCAGCGGCGCGAGCTACCAGTACACCACCACCTGCGGCATCGGCGGCCTGCCCATCGCCGCCGGCACCGGCACGGTGGACTCCACCGTGCTCAGCCTGGCCGACTCCGACAGCGTGGAGGTGGCCCTCCAGGGCGCCTGGACCATCCCCTTCTTCGGCGGGAGCTATGGGTCCATCTGGGTGGGCTCCAACGGCTTCGTCACCTTTGGCGCTGGCGACGACTACAGCGACAGCAGCCCATCCAGCTTATTCGCCTTCCCTCGCATCGCAGGGCACGACGCCGACCTGGATCCCCCGTCAGGGGGCACCATCACGGTGGACGAGTTCGCCGACTACGTGGTGATCACCTTCGCCGATGTGGTCCGCTGGAGCACCACCGACACGGTCTCCTTCCAGGTCGTGATTCACTCCAGCGGGGACATCGAGATCCACTACGGCACCTTCACCTATGTGAGCGGCGGCACTGTGGGTCTGAGCAACGGCGGCCAGCTCGGCACCTACCCGGCCGAGACCGACTTCCGCCCCGGCCAGCCAGGCCAGGGTGAGCTGGTGATCACCGAGATCATGTTCAACCCCTCCATCGGCGAGCCCGACGGCGAGTGGGTGGAAATCTACAACGCTGCCAGCTTCGCCATCGACCTGGCCGGCTGCACCTTCCAGGACAACATCCCGGCCAACGCGCACACCTTTGGCGCGCTGGTCATCCCGCCGGGCGGCTACGCCGTGCTGACCAACAACGCCGATCCCTCTGCAAACGGCGGCCTCACCGGCACCTACGCCGTGGGCAACGCCATGCAGCTTTCAAACGGCGCCGGGGACATCGTGACCATCATCTGTGGTGGCCAGACCGTGGCAGAGGTGGACTTCCGCGGCTGGTCCCTGGGCAGCAACGGGACCGCCATCCAGCTCGCCTCCGTGCTGCTCGACGAGACCGCCAACGACCAGCAGAGCTCCTGGTGTGACGCCACCGACACCTACGGCACCGCCAGCGACAACGGGACACCGGGCCTGGCCAACTCCAACTGCGGCTACGTATTGCTGCTCTCCGAGAGCTTCGACACCTGGATCCCCTCCGACTGGAGCGTGGTGGACGGCGCGGACGCGGGCACCACCTGGGGCCAGTGCGATGGCTCCGGCCGTACGCTCAACGGCGCCACCGGCACCTTCGCCTGCGTGGACTCCGACGCGGCCGGATCTGGCGCCAGCTTCGACGAGGAGCTCATCAGCCCTGTGATGGATCTCTCCTCCTACTCTGCCTGCGGGCTCACCTTCCTGCACTACTTCAACAACTACTCGACCGACCAGGCGGACGTGGACGCCAGCACCGACGGGGGCAGCACCTGGACCAACCTCGCCAGCTACGTCGCCGACACCGCCAACAGCGAGCAGGTGTCACTGGACATCTCCAGCCTGGCGGGCCAGTCCACGGTGCAGATCCGCTTCCACTACACCTCTGGCTGGGACTTCTACTGGCTCATCGACGACGTCTCGGTAATCTGCCAGTAGCCCTCGGGCTCACCGCGCCCTCTTCGCCCTCCGCGCCTTCGGGCGCTCTCCCCACATCTTAAGGCCCCGACGCATCCCTTGCGGCAGCCGATCCCGCTGCCCCTTGGGCCTCCTCGTCCTCGCCACCCGGGCCCCGCCAAGACCAGAGGGGAGGTCTGAGCAGGGCGACGCACACGCCCGCCGGGACCAGCACCGCCACGAGCAGCGGCTGCACCAGCACGCCAGCCACCACCAGGCCCGACACCAGGGCCAGGAGGGCCAGCCTCACCCGGAGGTAGAGCTGGAGCCTGGCACCCGACAGCCGCAAGAGCAGCAGATCCGTGGGCACGAACACCGCCAGGGCCTCGTTGTAGCGCAGCTCCTTGACCGTTGTGAGCAGCGAAACGAGCCAGAGCATGGCGCCCAGGGCAAAGAGCACCGAGCCTGCCCCCGTCAGGGCCAGCCGCTCAAGACGCCCAAGTCTCCTGCTGACAACCAGCCCCGCCACGAGCAGGAGCGCCAGGCCGAGCAAGAGACCGTTGCCATACCCAGGGCTCGACGGCAGCGGCGGCCCGCGCCGGGAGTAGACCTTCTCGGGCCTGGCCTCCAGCTTCCGGGCCACTACCTCCCGCAGGAACCTGGGATGGGCCATGGATGCCCATTCGGTCACATCCCGATCCAGCTCCCGGCCCAGGCCGATTGTGGAGAGCGCCAGGAGCAGCGGCCTGCCGGCGAGCCCCCCACGGGCCACGTGGCGGAAGGTCATCCCGGTAGACCTGCCGCCCCCTCGCCGGAGGGCCCCG
>JAJRWW010000093.1 GCA_024276595.1 Myxococcota bacterium | reverse complement strand
ACTCCCCGCCCGTCCGTCTTGCCCCTGTAGAGCCTCTTGCCACCAACAGAGTAGAGGGTCACCGAGATGCCCGGGAGGGGCTTGCCGCTCTGCAGGCCGGTGACCAGCACCAGGATCCGGTCCACGTCGTAGCGGGCCGTGAGGCCCAGGTCGGTCACCTGCACCAGGATGCGCCGGTAAGGGTTGGTCCAGCGCGCGACCTTGAGCAGGTCCGGGGAGTGGAGCTCCACGAACAGGAGCCCGGGCTTGCGCCTGCCAAGGCCGAGGTCCATGGAGATGCCCGTGCGGCGCCACCTGTTCTTCTTGGGGTTCAGAGTCAGGCTCCTGACGACCCTGCGCCCAGGGATCTTGGGGGCCATGGCGCGCCTGCGGAACTGATAGTGCCAGCGGCGCTCGAGGGCGTGCAGGGCCTTGCCGAGGTGTCGGGGCGCCACGCGCACGAAGGTCGCGGTGACCTTTTGGGTGTTGATGGAGCGCACCGCCAGCTTGCGGTTTCCGCGAGCCTCGGAGAGGCCCAGGATCCCGGAAACGGGCAGCCTGAGCTGGGGCCTGGCGTCACCCACGAAGAAGCTGCCCCGCCAGGTCTTCCGGAGGTGCTGCTCGAATACGTCCTGGATGGACCTTCGGACGGTAACGGTGTACCTGGTCTGGGCCCGGAAGGTGCCGGTCAGGGAGCAGCTCCGCCAGCTACAGCGGATCTTCAGGTCGGCCACCTTCGGCCTCACGACAATGTGCCTGGTCGGGGTGGAGCTCTTTATCCGGTTGGAGAACTGCAGGTACTTGTAGCTGCCAGGACGGCAAGGCTGGCGGTAGTAGCCGCAGCGGAGCCTCTCCACTTGGAGCGGGCCGTATGTTCTGAAGTAGGTGGAGAGTGCTTGGGTCGTGGGGAGGGGGCCCTCACCCGCCACCAGGCCAGCCTTGATCACCAGTGAATGGGATGCGCTTTTGGCCAGGGGCCGGGTAGGCTTGACCACGATGACGCGACCCTTTCTCCAGCGAGAGGCGGTGAGCCCGACAGGGCCGAGCTTCTTCCAGCGCGCCCTGGGCACCAGGCGCAGGCTGGGAGCTCCCTTTCCACGGAGGGACATGGCGGCAAAGACCTTCTCCACGTCAATCCGCTGGTTGAAAAGCAGGGCGATGGCGGTGCTGGGAACCACGTGGGATGCGCCCCGGTAGGGGGCGCTTTGCGCGATGGCAAGCCGAGGGGTTTCGAAGCTCCAGGAATGTCGCCTCGCCAGCACCTTGCCCGCCTCGGACGTGGTGCCCTGGGGGACCCATGCCTTGTATCGCGTGGAGTAGGGGATGCGGCCAGCCACCTCGAGCGAGAGCGTGCTGGTGCCCAGCCATCGGAGCTTGCCCCGGAGCCCGGGGGTCACCCGGAGGGGAGCGGGCAGCTTCCGAAGGTCTGCGAGGCTGGCCAGGGGGATCATGGGCTGATTGAAGGAGACGGTCACTGCGTTGTGCACACCCACCTTGCCGCGGGGTTGCGTGCGCAGCACCTTGAGGGGTGGAAGGGATACTTTGGAAGGAGCCCTTGCGGGCTTCTCTGGTGGCGGGAACGGGATCTTCATGGTCTGGCCCACCCTCCGAGGAGGCCTTGGGCCAGCTCTGAGCTTGAAGTCCCGGTCGGAGGCCTTGGCCATGAGGGTGCCCGCCACCGAGAAGGGATCCTGGCGCCCGGTGACCATCCCCGTCTCCCTGGGGGACGTGTTGGATGCGCCGGTGCGACACTGGGCCGAGCCCAGCGCGAGGAGCGCCAGGGCGCTCACCCCAACCCCCATGCGAGCCCCAAAAAGTCGCGCCCTTGAAAAAATGGCGGTGGTGGCCGCCTCGCCGTTTCTTTGCATCCTGTCCTCGCCTCTTGTCTTGCTGTCGGTGGCAACAATGATCGCCCATCCCCGGGGCCTTGCCAAAGCGCCGGTGAGCAAACGATAATCGGGAGCAGTCCCGGAGCGCAACCGGGTAGACAATAACGCTCCAGCCCCGGCTCGGATCTGGAAAAAAGGCGACACCCGAACCCCATTCGAAAGCGAGCCCATGACGGCACTAGTAGTTCTGGCCGGCTCGGCCCTTGCACCCTCCGCCTTCCTCCTCTGGTACATCTACTCCAGGGACGTACACCCCGAGCCCAAGGGGATGATCGCGGCCACCTTCGGCCTGGGCGCGGCGAGCGCCATCCCGGTGGTGATCTCGGTGTTCGCCCTGAACGCCACGGTTGCCGCTCCCGCTGGGCTCTGGACAAAGGCGGCCTGGACCGCCTTCACAAACGCCGCCATCCCAGAGGAGGCCTTCAAGCTCCTTGTGCTGATGACCTTCTGCTGGCTCTCTAGACATTTCGACGAGCCATTCGACGGGATAGTGTATGGGGCGACCGTGTCACTGGGCTTCGCCACCCTGGAGAACGTGCTGTACGTGAGCCAGGGAGGAATGACCGTGGCCGTCCTGAGGGCGCTGACAGCGGTCCCGGGCCACGCCTTCACTGGAGTGGTCATGGGCTACTTCGTGGGGAGGGCCAAGTTCGCCTCCAGGGGCCGCGCGTGGATGGTGGTCAAGGGCTTTGGCCTGGCTGTGATCTTGCACGGGCTCTACGACATGTTCCTCATGACCGGCACCGCCTGGGCCTTCATGGCCCTGCCAGTGCTCATTGGGGAGGTGCTGCTCGGCTACCTGCTCATCCGGCGCATGAGGGTGGATGGCTTCATCCCAGCGGCTGTGTTCGACGCCAGGGGCCACGTGATCCCCCCGCCGCGCCTGCCAGCCTATGGCCCCGGCTACCCCGGCTACCCCGGCTACCCCGGCTACCCCGGCTACCCCGGCTACCCCGGCTACCAGCTCGCGGCGCCCGCACCGTCGCCCGCCGCCAGCCCCACCGAGCCCATGGCCGCCCCTGCTGCTCCTCCCACCGGAGGGCCACCCAGCTACCCGGACCCAGCCGAGCTGAAGGTGATCCCCCCACCCGCTGCCTGGCCAGCGCCTGGCTGGCCAGCGCCTGGCTGGCCAGCGCCTGGCTGGCCAGCGCCCACCACCTACCCGGGCTCCACTGGTGGCTCGGCTCGCGCCGGGGGGACAACCACCGGCGCTGTCTTGAAGCTGGTCTTTGGCAGCCTCCTGGGGACCTTCGGCGCGCTGTTTTGCCTGGGGCTGGTGGGGGTGCTGGCGGAGCGGGGAATGCCCAATGGGCCCGACGCCCCGGAGGTGCTCGTGGCGCTCGCACTTCTGGGTGGGCTCGGGCTTGTGGGCACCCTCGGCGGCGTGTGGCTTTTTTGGTCGGGGCTCAAGCCCAGGGCCCTTGCTCACCAGAAGTGACGGAAAGGACGTGACGCCGGCCACAGGGTGGGCACGCAGGTCAGGGCAGGCGCATCCTGTAGGTGTGCTTCATGTCGAAGGCGGTGCCCACACAGGTGCCCAGCCACTTCCCCCAAACCCTCCCCATGGACCTGTTTTTTACCTGGTAGAAGGGGACCTGGTGAGCAGCCTTGAGGCAGTGGCGCGCCGCGTAGCGGAAGGTCCTACGACAGGAGGCGGGGGTTATCTTGAAGGCCTTGACGAGCGCCGCGCCAGGGTTACACATGCGGCGCTCCAGGGCCGGAAAGAGCGCCTGCTCCCAGCGGCGGGTGGCCCCGCCGGGCGCTGCCTGTGAGGGCAGCACGCAGACGGCGGTGGAGAGGACGATCACGACGAGAGCAGACTTCATGGAGCTTCTCCTTTGATACCCCCGTATAGCACGAATCGCCCAGCTCAGACGATCTGTCGAGTGCAACCTTCGTTGTTTCGGGCGGCGTCGGGCCCCTTGCGGTGTGGGGGGGGTCCTTGGTAAAGAGGTGTGGACGCCTTCGCCCAGGGCGCGGAGGCCCGGCTCACCAACCGGAGGAAGCAATGTCTTTGGACGAGGCAAGAAGAGATCTGAGACACGAGACCATGTCGGGGCTCCCGCTGAAGCAGACCTATCGCCCATCGGATCTGGCGGATTGGGACCCGGCCGTGCAGCTCGCCGAGCCGGGGGAGTTCCCCTTCACCAGGGGCCCCCACAGGGACATGTACCTCGGACGTCGATGGACCATGCGCATGTTCGCTGGCTTTGGCACCCCCGAGGACACCAACGGACGCTTCAAGTACCTGCTAGAGCAGGGCCAGACCGGGCTCTCCACGGCCTTCGACATGCCCACCCTCATGGGCTACGATCCAGACCACGAGATGTCCCTCGGGGAGGTGGGCAAGGAGGGGGTCTCGGTGGCTTGCCTGGCCGACATGCGACGTCTCTTCGACGGGATCCCGCTGGACAAGGTCTCCACCTCCATGACCATCAACGCCCCTGCCATCGTGCTCCTGGCCTTCTACATCGCCGTGGCCAAGGAGCAGGGGGTACCGGCGGACCAGCTAAGGGGCACCACCCAAAACGACATGCTCAAGGAGTTCATCGCCCAAAAAGAGTGGGTGTCGCCGGTCAAGCCCTCCATGCGAATCATCGCCGACATGCTGGAGTACTGCAGCAGGGAGCTCCCCCGGTGGAACACCATCTCCATCAGCGGCTACCACATCCGCGAGGCCGGAGCCACTGCGGTCCAGGAGCTGGCCTTCACCCTGGCCGACGGCCTGGGCTACGTCCAGCTCGGCCTGGAGAGGGGCCTGAATGTGGACGACTTCGCTCCACGGCTGAGCTTCTTCTTCGACGTGCACAACGACCTTTTCGAAGAGGTGGCAAAGCTGCGCGCCGCCCGCCGGATCTGGGCTCGGCAGCTCAAGGAGAGGTTCGGCGCGACCAACCCGAGGTCTTGGCTCCTGCGCACCCACTGCCAGACAGCGGGGGTCTCCTTGACGGCTCAGCAGCCGTACAACAACATCGTGCGGACCGCGCTCCAGGCCCTGGCCGCGGTGCTCGGAGGGACGCAGTCACTGCACACCAACTCCTTCGATGAGACCTTCGCTCTGCCCACCGAGGAGGCCGTCACCATCGCCCTGCGCACCCAGCAGATCATCGCCGAGGAGAGCGGTGTCGCCAACGTGGTGGATCCCCTGGCTGGCTCCTACTTCATCGAGTCCTTGACCGACCAGATGGAAGCGGCGGCCATGGAGATCATCCACAAGATCGACGAGATGGGGGGCATCGTGGCCGCCGTGGAGGCCGGGTATCCCCAAAAGGAGATCGCCCACTCCGCCTTCCGCTACCAGCAGGAGGTGGAGGCCCAGCAGAGGGCAGTGGTGGGCATAAACAAGTACACCACCGGGGAGGACGCCAAGATCCCCACCTTGAAGATCCACCAGGAGGTGGAAGAGGCCCAGGTGGCGCACATCGAGGCGCTCAAGCGAGACAGGGACGCTGCCAGACACTCTGCCGCCATGGACAGGGTGCGTGAGGCCTGTCGCGGAGGCGCCAACCTCTTCCCCGTCGTGATTGCGGCGGCAGAGGCGGACGCAACGGTGGGAGAGATCTGCGACGTGTTCCGTGAAGAGTTCGGGGTGTACAGGGATCCAGCCTACCTTTGATCCTCCTGGGCACATGATCGGAGAGCTCCTGGTCCGGGTCGTTCCCCCGCAGCACAGGCGTCGCCACGGTGCACGCCTGCTGATTCGCCACGGCGCGGCTCCAGGGCCCTTTGGGGAGGTGTTCATCGCCCATGCCCAGCCGGTCGTCGCGACGGCTGGGCAGGGAGAGCGGGGTTGGCTCTGCTGTCTTGGCTTTCCCAGGGACGAGGCCGACCTGGCGCAGCTTCGAAGGGAGCTTTGGGCGCGCTGGTCCTCTGCCCGTGTCCGAGATGATCCCTCCCTCGCTGAGCTGCTGGTCCGGCGCGTGTTCTCGGGTCCACGGGCGAGCTCTTGGGATCCGAGCGCCGGTCCGGGCCTGCTCCTTTCTGGCACGAGCTTTCAGCTCCGGGTCTGGCAGGAGCTGCTCACCATTCCCTGGGGTGAGCTTCGTACATACGGCCAGATGGCCCTGGCGGTGAGCGGCTCGCGCGCGGCGGCACGCGCCGTGGGCAGGGCGGTTGGAGCCAACCCTATCTCCTGGCTGGTACCCTGCCACCGAGTGGTGCGCGCATCCGGAGGTCTTGGCGGATACCGCTGGGGCGAGGCCACCAAGCGCGCCGCCATCGCCTGGGAGCTGGGCTCGGGGGACGGCTGGGTTCCGGCAAAGTAGGCGGCAGCGCCTGTGCAGGCCCGGGCCCATGCGCCCCCTGAGCACATTGGCCCCTCTAGTAGGCCGGACAGACGGTCTCGCTGGAGTAGAGCGCCCCAGGGGGGCGATGCAGGGGGACGTCCTCGGCCGCGGAGCCGGTCGCGGCGTTGTAGATCTCGGCGGAGGGCTCGGTGTAAAGAGCCGTCTCGTCCCGACGAAGCCCACCGACCACCAGCACCGACCCGTTGGAGAGAAGGGTCATGGTATGCCCAAAGCGCGGCACCTGCAGCTCTCCCACGGGCAGGGGCTGCAGGAGGCCCCCGTCCGCTGGCGAGTCTCCGGGGTAAAAGATCCATGCCTGAGAGACAGAGCAGGTCAAGGCAGTAAGGCCATCGGGACAGGGGGTCACAAAGGCCTCGAAGTAGGGGCTGCCCCCGGTTATCAACACCGATCCGTCCGGAAGGGCAACGGCGGCGTGGTAGCCCACTGGGATCAGCTCCCCGGCGTTCTGAGGGTAGTACTCGAACAGGGATCCGTTACGCCGGATCCGGACGATGCGGTCCACGAGGTCGGGGTTGAGGGCAACGTCCACATCCGGAGCCGGGTAGGTCTTGACGACGAACCCACCCACGAGCAGGACGTCGCCGTCCTCCAGCAACGTCGCCGTGTGGAACGCCGTGGGAATGGCAGAGGCAGAGGTGGAGCTGGAAGCATCCAGGGTCAAGAGGCTGGAGTACGGGGGTGCCGGCTGAACGGTGAGCAGCTCGGCCACCGTTGCGGCCGGATCCAGGGCTCCCAGGTTCCCGCCCCAGACGAGCCCCGTCAGGCCGTCGGCGCCCACGGTAACCGTGTGGCCCAGGCGGGGGATGGTCATGGAGCCACGCTGGGCGTTGTGCTCCCAGGAGTCGGCGTAGTTGACGTCCAGGTCGCCCAGGAGCGTGACCTCGCCCGCATCCGAAAGCGAGGCCGCCCCGCCGGAGAGGCAGACGCCGTCGGCGCCAAAGGAGGCGCCCGCCTGGAAGAAGCTCGATGGCCAGCCGTCCAGATCCTGGCTGCTGCTAGTGACCAGTGGGGGCTCTCGGGTCAGGTCGATGGTGAGCAGCATGGGCGCCGCCGGCGCCGCGGCGGGATCGGGAGAGAGCCGAAATGGCTGATATGAACCAGTACGGATCTTCACGACGCCGTCGCCCTGGGGCACAGCGCCCTGGGCAATGCCGCCCAACAGCAGCACCTTCAATGAGGCCAGATCCCTGTCGTCCACCAGGAAGGCGGAGTGGAAGGCCCTGGGGATCCCATCCTCTCCCGCGAGCTCGGGCCGGGAAAAACGCCCGGTGCTCACCGAGTAGATCTCCAGCTCATCGGTCAGCAGAAGGCCGCCGCTCTCCGAAACGACTGTGACCTCCCCCCCGGTGGCCACCAGCCCGCCGGCCACCAGGGCGAACCCTCCTGGGAGGGCGGTGGTGGTGTGGAACGCCCTGGCCTTGGAGAGGGAGACCAGGCCGCAGCCCATGCGACCGGTCAACGGCATGAAGATCCGCGGCATCTCATCCGCCCCGAAGAAAGGCAGGTCGTTCACCATGCCCGAGGCCACCAGCGGCGTGGCGTCGCCCGGGCTCTGGGGCTCACCAAAGGCCTC
Source organism: Myxococcota bacterium (assembly GCA_024276595.1). Lineage (GTDB taxonomy): Bacteria > Myxococcota_A > Polyangia > HGW-17 > JAJRWW01 > JAJRWW01. Next base: position 3,035 of record JAJRWW010000093.1, on the reverse strand, counting down.
TGCCAGGACCGTCAGGTGGCTGCCCTTGGGCGTGTCCAGGTAGAAGACAGCGCCGCTCTCGTCCGCGTCCACCAGCCGGTCGCACAAGAAGCTCTCCACAGAAGGCGCGCCCAGCTCGGCGTCGAAGAAGGTCAGCCGAACCGTCCGGATGGTGTCCTTGCTCAGCCCGCCCACTCCTTCGACAGGGCACAGGCCCTCCTGGGCCGGGGGCGAGGTGACGAGCTGAACCTCGAAGGGGCGCGGATCTCGCTCACCACAGCCGGACATTCCGGGCCAGAGCAACCCAGCCACAGCCAGCACAACCATACGAAAGAATTGATAATTCATGCCAGCCAAGACTGTAGCGCGTGCAGCCACGCGAGTCAAGAGGCCCTGTCATCATCTCCTCCCCCACCTGGTGGAGGCCTGGGCGCGACAAGGAGCCGCGGGCCAAAAACTTGCCTCCATTTGACGTCAGAGCGATTGTGGTCACATGAGCTACTCCCTGTTCGACGCCGTTGAGCGCTGCTGTGTCTGTGGCCACCCCCTGGGTGGCGCCGGTCCCCAAAAGGGCCTCTGTGACACCTGCATGGACAAGTTTCGGCTGGAGCAGCTCGCCCCAGAGGGCAAGCGTTGCCCCCTCTGTGGCGAGCGAAGACGGCGAAACCTGGTCAAGCACACCCGGTCGGGCGAGTTCCTCTGCTACGGATGCCACCACGCCATCGATCATCTCCCGGAGTGGAAGCAGCAGGACCTGAGCTCGCTGCAAGGAGCCTTTGGTCGCAGGCTGGGCCCCAGCTAGCCCGACCATTCACTGCTCGACCCGGCGGCCGGCTCGAAGCTCCCATTCGGCGGGTCAGCCGCCCTCCCTGGCCTCTCCAGGGGGCTCGGACGCAGGATACCGCCTCACGAGGACAGATGACGGGACGTAGCGGCGGGGCTGGCAGAGGCGCGGCGACTTCCACACCCGGAGGGAGAACCGGGCGCTGCTCAGAGCGTTGAGGTTCTTCACGTCCACCGGCACACCCTCTGGAGTGATCTCCACCCCACAGACGATGCGCCTGGTCTGACTGCCGGGCACGAGCTCACCCTGGCGGAGGTTCTCACCAGCGCCCACCGTCAAGGCCATGCGATCCAGTCGATGCTCGCTCTCCTCGAAGTCGATGCCCACATCCACGGTGAGGTGGCTCCCGGGAGGAGCCGCCAGCACGTACGAGCGCGTGGCCTGGGGCATGAGAATGCCCTCCTGCTCGAAGGGCGCCTCGAAGTCGCCACTGATGGCGATCCGGCCGCAGCCTCCCAGGCTGGAGACCAGCAGCAGCGCACAGAAAATGGTCGCGGCTCTTTTCACGGGGCCTACATTATCATACGTGCGATTACTGGCACAAAGAATATTCCACCGAGGCCGAGCAGCCCTGGGGACCAGGGTGGCCCCAAGAGATCCCCTCGCGCCTGGGAGGTTGGCCATGGCGCCCGCCGATCAGCGCAGCACGGCCACCTTGTTGCCGAAAAGCCGCTCGGTCCGCAGGAGAAGATCGTCGGTTGGCGACACCGTGAGCTCATCTCCCAGCTCCACCACAGTCTCGGTGTGATTGGGTATCACCAGGTGCACGAAGACCCTGGCATCCCCTTGCTGGCTCTCGAGCAAGGCCCTGAGGCGCTCCATGCGCCCCCGGTCCACCATCTCCACCTCCAGGGTCAGGTGGACCTCGGATGTCTTGGACATTCGCTGCTCCGAAAGGGAGATCACTTCCTTCAGGCGCGCCTTGGTGACCTGGTCATCGTCGTCCCCATCGTAGCGCAGCCAGCAGGTGGCGAGGAGCGGCTCACCGGACTGCAGCAGGTCGGCCACGTCCGCCAGGAGCCTGGAGCTGACCATCACCTCCACCTTGCCGGTGAGGTCCTCCAGGGTGAAGAAGGCCAGCCTCCCCTCCCCGCTGCGCAGGGGGCGCTCCTTGTACTCTGCCACGATCCCTCCCAGCACCACCTCTCCCCGGGTGCGGGTGTGCTGCAGCTCGTCCAGCGTGTGGGTCGTGAACTTGCGGAGCTCATCCACGTAGCGGTCCAGGGGATGGCCGGAGATGTAAAAGCCCAGGCAGTCCTTCTCGTAGTCCAGGAGCTGCCTGGGAGTCCACGGCTCCACCTCCGGGTAGCTCTCGTCTCCCGGATCGTAGGCCGGGCCTTCGTCCGCAGTGCTGGCCAGCAGGTCCATCAGGTTGGTCTGGCCAGAGGCCCTCTCCTTTTGGATGCGCTGGCCGCGCTCCACGGCCATGGGAAGCGCAGCCAGGAGGCGAGCCCGGTGGATCCCCTCCTCGTGGGCCACCTGGCTGTCAAAGGCGCTGGCCTTCACCAGCGCCTCCACCACCCCCTTGTTGACCCGGCGCAGATCCACGCGCGCGCAAAAGTCGAAGATCGACTTGAAGGCCCCCCCTGCCTCCCGCTCGGCTATGATCGCCTCCACGGCGGCAGAGCCCACCTTCTTCACGGCCCCCAGGCCGAAGCGGATGGCCTTCTGGCCGTCGGCGCTGCGCACCACCGAGAAGTCGGTGAAGCTCTCGTTCACGTCCGGTGGCAGCACCGCGACGCCCATCTGTCGGGCAACGGCCATGTACCTAACCACCGCGTCGGAGCTCTCCTTCTCGCAGGTGAGCAGGCCGGCCATGAACTCCACCGGGTAGTGGTGCTTGAGATAGGCTGTCTGGTAGGTGATCAGCCCGTAGGCCGCCGAGTGGGACTTGTTGAAGCCGTACTCGGCGAACTTGAACATGAGCTCGAAGACCTCCTCCGCGGTCTCCTTGGAGATCCCCCGGGAGGAGGCGCCCTCGTAGAACACCTCGCGCTGCTTCTCCAGGACCGAGACCTTCTTCTTGCCCATGGCCCGCCGGAGCAGGTCTGCCTGGCCCAGGCTGAAGCCGGCCATGATCTGCGCGGCCTGCATCACCTGCTCCTGGTAGACCATGACGCCGTAGGTCTCCTTGAGGATCGGCTCCAGGGACTCGTGCGGGTAGACCACCTTGTGACGGCCGTGCTTGCAGTCGATGAACTGATCCACCATT
>JAJRWW010000092.1 GCA_024276595.1 Myxococcota bacterium | reverse complement strand
GCACACCGCTGTCACGGAGATCCTGCCCACCAACACCGACGGCACCGTGGACCTGCAGCGGGTGGCCACCCAGCTCTTTCCCACCAGCCCCCAGGGAGGCGCCGATGAAGAGTGAGGGGGAGGCTGCGTGCTGACCATGGACCGCATCGGCTTCCTGGAGCAGCTCATGCTCAGGGCGTGAAGACGCCCAGGGCGTGAAGACGTCCTGCGCGCCATGGTTGGCAGGATCCGCGCCTTCGTCCGCCGGCGCGAGGGGCGAGGAGCTTTCGGCGCAGGCAGAGGCGAAACCGCTCGACCTGGCGGGGGTGCTGAGCTAGGCTCCGGCAACCCGGAGCGCGATGCTGTCAGGGAAGCCAGGAGCCTGTCGTTCATGAACACCACCTTTCTAATTGGTGCTGCCCTCGGCATGTTGGGAGCACTGTCCATCAACGTGGGAAAGGGGGTGCAGAAGCTGAAGGTGCATGTGTTCCAGCAGGGCCGGGCCATGCTCCACCCGCCGCACCGCAGGGACCTGGGCATCTGGATACTGGGCATGGGGATCACCGCCACCTCGGCTGTGCCCATCTCCCTGGGGATGAAGCTCACCGAGTCGCCCTCCACCATCGGCGCCATGACGGGGGTGGGCCTCATTGGGCTGGTCATCTTCGCCAGCCGGGTTGTGGGAGAGCCCTTGAGCCGCCGGGACCTGGTGGGTATCGTCCTGGTGGTGCTGGGCACCTCGGTGCTGGGCTACCTTGGGGGTATCGGCCACAAGGCGCCGCGCAGCTTCCAGACCTGGCCAATGGCTCGATCAGTGGCGCTCCCCTTTGCCTTTGGTGTGGCTGGCTGCGTGGCGGCCAGGGTCTGGCCCAGACTGCACGCGGTGGCCTGGGGCGTCATGGCTGGTATCTGTCTGGGCTCCTCGTACTTTCTGGCGGATGCCGCCCTGGTCAAGGCCGAGGGCAGCTTCGTGGGTCAGCTCAGCAACCCGTACCCATACATCGCCTTTGCCATCGGCATCGGGGCGACGGTCACCACCCAGATCGGCTTCCTCAAGGGGCGGGCTCTGGAGGTGGTGCCAGCGGTGAACTCAGCGGCCATCGCCATCCCTCTGGTGCTGGAGATCCTGCTGTACGCGCGCTACCCCAGGCCCGTGGCAGGTCTCATGATGGCCGTCATAGTCTCCGGGGTCTACCTTCTTTCAACCGGCACCGCTGTGAAGGTGTCAGCCTGACATTCGATGGTAGTCAGAAGATGTAGTCATGGGCATAGGCGCGAACGTGGCGTCCCGCCAGAACATGAAACACGCGGATCTGGCGGAGGGTCACCGGGGAGAGCTGGCCCATGGGCAGGTAGATGATCTTCTTGCCGAAGCGCCCGGCGAGCGCCTTGAAGAAAGGCCGAGGGGGCCTTTGAGCCACGTAGAGGATGTGGCGCTCCGTGCAGTAGTCGATGGCGGCCAGCAGCAGCCGCTCGGGCTTGGTCTTCGCTGCTCCGAAGAAAGGGTCCTCCCACACGTTGAACATGCGTCCAGGCGGATAGGTGAGCAGGAAGCCGCCGTACTCGCAGCGGGAGATGCCCGGTCCCGAGAGGTTCTCCCCCATGGGGGTGGCGTAGAGCGCCATGTCGCTCTCCTGGTCGTGCTCCCCCTGCCAGGTCATGGTCATGGGGTAGCGCTCCACACCTGACTGGTCGGTGGGGCCATCATCCGGGTCGAACACCAGCAGCACCGCACCCACCTTTCCCCTCACAGGTCGGTTCTCACGCACATAGATCTTCTTTTCGTGCCAGTTGCGCACGGTCTCACGCACGTCGATGCCGTCCAGCAGGGATGTGGAGAAGGGCTCGGTTCGGCTGTGCTCCTCGCTCAGGAGCTTTTTTCCCTTCTTCATGAGGAAGGCGCCGTAGGACTCCACGGCCAGGTCCTCGGGCTGGTGGCTGCAGATGAGCCCGGGCTTCCACTTCTCTTCCCACTCCCCAGGGTAGCTCTCCCGCTTGCGCTGTCGGGTGAGAAGGCGCAGGCGCCGCCTCCGCTGGCGGATGGTCCGATGGAATCGTAGAGTGCGGCTGTGGCGGTACAGATCCTCCAGAGAGGGGCTGATGGTCTGGAGGCTGGGCGGGTCCTCCTGGTGGTGGTAGTCAGTGCCCAGGTCCCACACCTCGTAGGCGAAGTTGTCGTTCACCGCCCCGCGGCTGGCCACCAGGAGCTGGAATAGGTCCGGCGCCAGGCCGCCTTCCATGAGGGCGTAGTTGCGCGAGAAGCGACGGAGCACCCACAGGGCGCCCATGTCCACCTCCTCTCCGCTGTTTTCCAGGTGGCGCTCACGGGCAGCCAGGACGAGCTCGAGCTGCGTCGCCGTGCGCTCGGGCCCGGGCTCGTCCTGGCGCGTCTCCAGGCGCCAGTCCTCGTAGGCGTTCATGAGGTAGGGGGGCTCTCCAGTGACCTCCCGGCTGGCTTCCGGGTCCAGGGCGTAGGGCAGGGCATCGTCTCTGCGCACCCGGCCGATGGGCCGCACCTGCGGCTTTGGCAAGAGAGCGCGGACCCCGAGGACGTGGTCCAGACCGCAGACAAACACAACGCGGTCGTACCTGGAGGCCAGCTCTTGCAGGTGGAAGGCCATGGTCGCCTCCCGCAATTCGTCCGCGGCCAGGGTCTGGGGGTAGGCGGCGGTCGCAGCAGGTGGAGCGTTCTCCAGCCAGGCTCGGCAGTAGGCTTCGTAGCCGATGTGAGAGATGGCGGCGGGGTCGGGCACTGGCTGGCGCTCCAGGGGATAGTGCTCCGTGTCCCTGTCCACGAGGAACGCAGCAATGGAGTGATCCAGGCAGAAGCGTAGCGCCTCCATGATGGCGTCGGTGGGCTCCACCGGCAGGTAAACAGGTCCCCGGGGAGTGACATACTGCACCATCGAAAGATAGGGCAGCCGCTCCACTGCCCGCATCACTGGATCACGCAGGGTCTCGGGCAGCTCCACCGCCACCGCGTCTGGCGGGTCGGCGAGCAGGCGCTGTCTGATGGCCACAGCGAACTCGAGAACGCCGTGCAGGATCGGCCACAGCTCCACTCCTCGCCAGGGCTCCACCGGGCTTCGTGGTGGCAAGGATATGTCTGGCTCCAGGCGCCTGACCTGCAGGCCGGACCCATCCTCTTGGGGGGTCGCCTGCTTGCGGCCTTCCACGCCGCTGTCATCATGCTTGCTCACCGGTCCACCTACTGGTCGAGGTGCTCGGCGGCCTCATCTCCCAAGATCATTCGGATGGCCTGGGCCATTGACCCGATAGCAGGTTGGCCGCTCCCTTCGCCTGCGCCCAGCTTCTCGGGCCCGTCCTCCCCGGCACAGGTGAGCCTGGACTCGGCGAGCTTGAGGGCGTAGCGCGCCACGTTGATACCGTCGCGCACCGTGTATGGCTCGCCCATGTGGTGCGCCACCTGCAGGAAGCGCACCACGTGATCGAGCACATCCTCGGGGGCGTAGGGGAGGTTGTAGCGCAGGATGGAGCGCTCCTCATCCGCCTCGGGAAAGTCGATGAAGATCTGAGGCTGGAGCCTGGAGTGGATGTACTCGGGCAGGTCGAAGGTCGAGGAGTCGTCATTCATGGTGGCGCAGAAACGGAACTGCGGGGCGGCCGGGATGCGGATCCCCGCCACGAGCGACTCCACGTAACGGCGCTGGTCCAGGAGAGGCGCAAGGGATGCCCAGGACTTCTCGCTCATGCGGTTCCCCTCGTCCAGGACCACGATGGCCCCGCGGATCATCGCCGTTACCAGCGGGCTGGCCACGTACTTGAGCCTTCCGGCCTCTGCCACGACCGGGGTCACGATGAGGTCCTCCGGGCGGGTGTCCATGGTGGCCTGAAAGAAGTAGACCTCCTGACCCAAGGTCTTGCCCGCGGCGTAGGCCAGGGTGGTCTTGCCCACGCCCGGCTTGCCCACCAGGCGGGGCGCCAGGGGGAAGTCCCGTGGGTCCACTGTGAGCCAGGCGGCCAGAACCTGGTGCAGCAGCTCCCGCCGGCCCACCCACTGCATGTCCATGTCCACCGGATCCGCCAAATGGAGGGTGACCCCAAGAACGTCATGGGTTCGGCTCGCGCCAGGGCTTGTCTGCGTTATCTCTTTTCTGGTCATGGTGGTGGCCTCAGGTCAGTGAGATAACACATTTCTCGCCCCAGGGCACCGCCGGGCTGGGACCGCCCCAATGTCTGTGTCGGGCCAAGCCTCTCTGGGACCGGGGCGGAGCCTCACCAGGGCCCGAGTGGACAGCGAGCAGGGGGCGCGGGGGTGCCCGCTGCGGGTTCTCAGCCCGAGATGATCTTCCTGGTGAAGGTTCGGCGCAGGTAAAAGCCGCGGGGGCTCGCCAGGACCCACTGGCCGTCGGCGTCCAGGGCCCAGGTCCGGTCGCGGCTGCTCCTCCCTTTTGGGCGCACCTGGAGGGCCTCTCCCCAGGTGGCGTCGAGCTGGTCGAAATGTCCCAGGGCCAGCAGATCGGACAGCTCCTCCCAGTCGGCACGCAGGGTGGCCTCCTGGCCAGGGGATGGCGTCCAGAGAAGGGCTCGCCCCACTGTGCGCTGCCCCAAGGGACCGCTGCCCAGGATGGGGATCCAGAGCACCCGAGAGAGCTTGGCCCAGAGCCAGGACTCCTCCCAGGGTACCAGCAGCTCTTGACCCAGGGGAGCGGTGCACACGTACGTGGACTCCAGGGGCTGGCCGTCGCCGTCCACCGGGATGGTCTTCAGCTCCACTGCGAGCTCGGGGAAGTCGCGCACCGCCGCCGAGCCGCCAGTGGCACCCAGGGCAGCCTCCATGAGGGTGCCGACCCAGCCCTTGTGCCGCCGCAGGTCTGGAGGCATTGCCACATCCAGGCGCGCTGCGATCCACGCGAGGGAACGGTCTTCGAGCTGCCGCGCACGGTCGATGAGCTCTGCCATGTCCCGGGGAGGCATTGACACGAGCTCACGGCCTGGGGGTCTGTGATCGATTCGAGTGTGGGTGCTCGTGGCGAGACAATGCGGGCCTCCCAGGAGTGCCTCTATGCAATACCTGCCAGCACATCTACTCCAGGAGTGTGCTGGTGGACTGCTGAGCCTGCACCATGCCCAGCATCATCTTGACCGCGCTCGCTCCCGTGGCCAGCTCTCCCTCGAGGCTCATGACCAGGTTCATGCTCGTGTGGTAGGTCGCCCTGAGCTGCAGGTCCTGGGGGACCCGTCCCGAGATGGAGATGATCAAGGTGCCCGACCGCATCTTGATGCCCGGCACCTTTGGTGCGATGTTCTCCAGGCGAGCTTCGATCTTGTACTCGAGCATGTCCAGCCCCTTGATCCGCCTGGCTCCCACCAGGGTGACCTTGCCTACGATGTCGGGGAGCCTGGGCCACATTGCCGAGCTCTTGATGGATTGTTTCAGGCTCTTGAGCAGCATCTTCTTGTCCAGGGCCCAGCTCTCCCCGACCTTCTTGGGCTCGCCGATGCCGAAGATGTCATCGGCGGTGGTCGCGTCGCCCTTGTAAAGGTCCATCGAGTACCTGAGCACCTTCATTGCCCTGGCGTTCACAGGTGCCTTGCCAATGGAGAAGATCTCCTTTCCCCCGGCAACATGCGCCCGGACCAGCGTCCCGGCAGGCAGCAGATCCACGGTGTGGCCATTGTCGGTGGCCTGGAGCTTGCGGATCTTTAGCTCCTCCCGGGTGGCCAGACCTGACTCGTGGACCTCCTTCACTGTCACATCGGCCAGCAGGTAGTAGGCCCATCTCCTGATGCGCGGCGACAAGCTCTTGCTGTCAAAGGATGTCTCACTGTCCACGTGGCCCCGAACCTCTGCTCTGTAGCGAACGCCCACCTTGAGAGGTCGGAAGAGCTTCACCCTATAGCGCCTAAGGTCTCGCAAGGCGAGACGTGGAGGTCTGGCCCCAGCCGTCCGGCGGTGAGTCAGGGGGGCGGGCCTCGGGCATGAGGCAAGGATCGAGGCGACGACAAGGACGGACAGCAGACTCAATGCGCCGCGGGCGGCCTTCGAGCTGGGCGGCCATGTGGGCCGGACCATCTGTGGCATCCTTGCCTTTCGGGGGCTGGTCGCTTGGGTCCTCGGGGAAGAGCCCGACAGGGCATCGAAAAATATCATGCAGTCAATACTGCGACAATCGCGACTGCCGCACAACCCAGGCTCGATCCGAGAAGCCGCGGCCGTGGCGCCGCCACCGCGCTTGCAGTGGCAGGCGGGAAGCAGGCCGCGTCCACGGCGCAGACCGCGGCCATGGCGCGGGCTCGCGCCCACCAAGGCCGGGCCCGCCCCGAGGGGCGGTTATGGGGTGGCTAGCGCCGAGGCCAG
>JAJRWW010000091.1 GCA_024276595.1 Myxococcota bacterium | reverse complement strand
CCCCGTGCTCATGATGGCCTCAGGCGTGGCAGGCGGGGATCCCACCCTCTACTCCTGGAAGCCGGTGGCCGTCAACGTGGAGGACATGCAGATCGCCCTGCACCTGGACACCACCAGCCCGCCCGACGGCATGGGGGACGTGTGGGTGAACAGCCGAGATCTGAACGTCAACGAGCTTATGAACGTGCGGGCCGTGCGGCTGAGCATGGTGTTTCGCTCGGGCAACCAGGTCCCCGGCTGGACCTCTGGGCGACGTCCCGCCCTGGAGGACAGAGCCGCCGCGAGCAGCACCGACGGCTACATCAGGCGGGTCATGACCACCGTGATCAAGCTGCGCAACCGCCCGGAGCCCCGGCCATCTTCCCCCTAGGAGCCATGTGATGCAGCGCTTGAGGCACAGCCCCTACGGCTTCACACTCCTGGAGCTGCTCGTTGTCATCGCCATCGTCGCCATTTTGGCCACGGCGGCGGTGTTCTCCATCACCGCGGGCCGCAACCGCAGGGCGATGCAGGAGTGGACCTCGGACATCGCCGCGGTCATGCGCGAGGCCCGGAGCCGGGCCACCGCCAGCGGGCAGCGCTACGCGGTGGAGATCACCCCCACCACCGCGCGCTTTTGCCAGATCGACTGTCCGCCCAACCAGCCCAACACCCCCGGCATTGAGATTGGCCGGACCAGGCTGGGGCTCAATGGGGCCAGGGCAGTCTACTCGGCCAGGCAGGCGGACATCGCCGTGGGCGCCATGCCTCCGAGGACATCCCTCACCAAGACGGTCCTTTACTTCCTCCCGGACGGCACCATGGACTCGGACCTCACCAACAGCGATCTCGACGGCTTCACCGTCTACCTTCAGCACAGCACCAGCTCCAGCTACAAGTACCGGGTGGCGGTGCTGCCCCTCTCCTCGGAGATTCGCACCTACGACTCCTGGGACGACTGAGGGCTGGACAAGCCCCCATCCACGTACTATAGAGAGCTATCTCGCATCGGGGCGCTCCCTCGGTGCATCTCATCTCTCCCCAACATGAAGAGGACACTGTTTGACTACGTTCGACTCTCTTGATCTCATTGACCCCCTGCTCCGTGCCGTGGCACACCAGGGGTACGACGCGCCCACGCCCATCCAGGTCAAGTCCATCCCGCTCCTGCTCCAGGGCAGGGACGTGCTGGGCTGCGCCCAGACGGGCACCGGCAAGACCGCAGCCTTTGCGCTGCCCATGCTGCAGCACCTGGTGAAGAACCCGCCCCGCCGCGGCAAGCGCCCCATCCGGGCGCTGGTTCTCTCTCCCACCCGGGAGCTGGCCGCGCAGATCGACGCCAGCTTCGGGGACTACGGCCGCTACGTGGACGTGCGGCACACGGTGATCTTCGGCGGCGTGAGCCAGACCGCCCAGGTCCGGATCCTGCGCCGAGGTCTGGATGTGCTGGTGGCAACCCCGGGGCGCCTGCTGGACCTGGCCTCCCAGGCCATCGTGGATCTCGGCCAGGTGGAGCTGTTCGTGCTCGACGAGGCCGACCGCATGCTGGACATGGGCTTCATCCACGACATCCGCAGGGTGCTCAAGCTGCTGCCCCCGCGCCGCCAGAACCTCCTGTTCTCCGCCACCATGCCCAAGAGCATTGCCGACCTGGGCGCCTCGTTTCTCAAGAGCCCCGCCTGGGTGGAGGTGACCCCCCAGGTAAAGACCGTGGAGCAGATCACTCAGCGGGTGCTTTTTGTGTCACGTCCGGACAAGCGCAGGCTCCTGGTGGATCTCTTGCGCTCCCCGGATGTGGAGCGGGTGCTCATCTTCACCCGCACCAAGCACGGCGCCAACCGCCTCGTCAAGCAGCTCGATCGCTCGGGGATTCGCGCGGCGGCCATTCACGGCAACAAGTCGCAGAACGCCAGGCGCGCGGCTCTGGAGGGATTTCGGAAGGGCACCAACCCGGTGCTCGTGGCCACCGACCTGGCGGCCCGGGGCATCGACGTGGAGGGGATCAGCCACGTGTTCAACTTCGATCTCCCGAACGAGCCGGAGACCTATGTCCATCGCATCGGTCGCACTGGCAGGGCAGGAGCCTCCGGGGTGGCCATCTCCTTCTGCGACGACACCGAAGGCGAGTACCTCAGGGAGATAGAGAAGCTGACGGGCCAGCCCATCTCCGTGGAGCGGGGCCACGCCTACGAGTGCCCCCGGGCAGAGCCTCCCCCTTTGCCCGCCACCAGGGACCTCACCGGCGGTCGGTCTCCGCGGGGCCGCAATGCAGGTCCCAGGCGGCCGCCGGGAGGCGACCGCCGCCCGAGCCGTCGCCGGAGGCGGCGCCCCAACAGGCGGCCGGGTCAGGCCACCGCCGCTCCATCCCCCAAGCGCTGATCCCCTTGCCAGCCGTTCTTGTTTCGCGCCGCGCCCTGGCCTAATCTCGGTGCAATGGAGGATCTGTTCTCGCGGGCCAACGAGGCCGAGCTGGAGAAGACGGCGCCTTTGGCCCACCGCATGAGACCACGAAGCCTGGAGGAGTTCGTGGGACAGGAGCACATTGTGGGGCCCGGCCGGCTGCTGCGCAGGGCCATCTCGGCCGACCAGCTCTCCTCGCTCATCTTCTATGGGCCACCCGGGACCGGCAAGACCACCCTCGCCATGGTCATCGCCGGGTCCACCCGCTCGCACTTTATCACCATCAATGCGGTGCTGGCTGGGGTGGCGCAGATCCGCGAGGCGGTGAAGGACGCCCTGGCGCGGAGCAGGGCCCGCGGGCAGCGCACCACCCTGTTCGTGGACGAGGTTCACCGCTGGAACAAGGCGCAGCAGGACGCGCTCCTGCCGCACGTGGAGAAGGGCACCATCATCCTCATCGGCGCCACCACGGAGAACCCGTTCTTCGAGGTGAACAAGGCCCTCGTGAGCCGCAGCCGCATCTTCCAGCTCAAGCCACTGGGGCCGGCCGACCTGCGTCGGGTGGCCCTGGCCGCCCTGGCCGACGAGCGGCGTGGGTACGGGCGCCTGGACGTGCGCCTGGATGAGGAGGCCCTGGACCACCTGGTGGACGTGGCCGGTGGGGACGCAAGGTCGGTGCTCAACGCCCTGGAGCTGGCGGTGGAGACCACCCCACCGGACGAGCTCGGCGTCATCCGGGTGACCCTGGGGGTGGCCGAGGAGTCCATCCAGCGCAGGGCAGTGCTCTACGACAAGGAGGGAGACGTCCACTACGACACGGTGAGCGCCTTCATCAAGTCCCTGCGGGGCTCGGACCCCGACGCGGCCCTTTACTGGATGGCCAGGATGGTCCAGGCGGGCGAGGACCCCCGGTTCATCTTCAGGCGCATGGCCATCCTGGCCAGCGAGGACGTTGGCATGGCCGACCCCCATGCGGCCCAGGTGGTGCTCTCATGCTGGGAGATATTCGAAAGGGTTGGCATGCCGGAGGGGCGCTTCCCCCTGGCCCAGGCGGCCATCTACCTGGCCACCTGTCCGAAGTCCAACTCGGCCTTTGCCTTCTTCGACGCGCTTGGGGCGGTGCGCTCCGAGGCGGAGGTGCCCAACCACCTCAGAGACGCCAGCAGGGACAAGGAGGGGTTTGGCCACGGCAAGGGGTACCTGTACCCGCACGCCTACCGGGACCACTGGGTCGCCCAGCAGTACCTTCCGGATGGGCTCCAGGGGAGGGTCTTCTACGAGCCATCCGGTGTGGGCCACGAGGCCACCATCGCCGAGCGAGTGGCGCGTCGGAGGGAGGCGCAGCTCGCGGCCATGCTGGAGGTGGGGCCAGCGCTGCCCGAGGCTCTCACCACGGGCCCGGTGAACCGGGCCGCGGACGCCTGGCTCCAGCGCGCCGTGGCAGGGGCTGGGCGGATCCTGGGTGGCCTGCGGGACCGCGTCTTCGAGCAGGTGGCCCTGCAGCGTCACCACCTGGTGCTGGATCTGAACGCGGGGAGCGGCCTG
>JAJRWW010000090.1 GCA_024276595.1 Myxococcota bacterium | reverse complement strand
TGAGTGGCCCCGGTGGATCCTGGCCCGAGCAGAGCAGTCTCCCCGTCCCTCGATTAGTCATTCCTAACTTATTTCGCGGCTTTTCGCCTATTTCGCTAATATTTCAACCGATTTCACCGCCAAAATACCCTTGACACCCTGCTGCGCGCTTGATACCTACCCCGTGACGCAGACACGAGCTGTAACTTTGCCATACCCGGGGCCCCAGGGGCCCTGACGCGGCGAGTCCCCAGGGGTTCTCCCAGAGGGACCTCCCGTTAAGGTTGGTGAGCGTGAGCCTCAAAGAGATCCTCCAGGGCAGCAGGAAGGCCATCGGCGAACGGTGGCTCGACCTGGTGCTCGCCGACTACGCCCCGGATACATCCAGGTTTCTCAGAAACAAGAGGGATCAGTTCGCCAACCCCGTGGGGCACACCCTGATCCAGGGGCTCTCCGTGCTCCTGGACGGGCTCATCGAGGGCAGGGACGACGAGCAGGTGGCCGCAACCCTCGAGGACGTGATCCGCATCCGCGCGGTGCAGGAGCTGCCCCCGTCGATAGGGGCGGGGTTTCTCCAGAGCCTGAAGGTGGCCGTGGAGAAGGAGGTGGGCCGGCGCCTCGGGCCAGAGCTGCTGCGCGCCTTCGACCAGCGGGTGGACGAGCTCTTGCTGCGGGCATTCGATGTGTACATGGCCCAGCGGGCCCGCCTCTTCGAGATCCGCCTGGACGACCTGCGTCGTAGCCACCTGGACGTGCGCGAGCAGGTGGCGCTGCGCAAGGCCAGGCAGGGGGGTGCCGCCCAGGAGGGTGCCTCCCAGGAGGGTGCTGCCCAGGAGGGTGGCCCCCAGGAGGGTGGCCCCCAGGAGGGTGGCCCCCGGGAGGGCCAGGGATCGGATGACGAAAACGAGTAGACAAACCACGAGCAAGGTGCAGAGCCGATGAGTGTAATTGTTGCCTTTCTGCTGTTCGCATTTGTCCTGGGGGTGGGGCTCGGAGTGGGGCTTGTGCCGGGCCTGCACCCGGTCTTCGGCAGGTACGTCCCCTGGCTGGCCTTTCTCTTTTTTGTGGGCGGGGTGATCTGGCGCGTGCTCAGGTGGGCCTCCTCGCCGGTGCCCTTCCGGATCCCAACCACGGCCGGGCAGAACAGGTCCCTGGACTGGATCAAGCCCTCCCGGCTCGACAACCCCACCACCACCTTGGGGGTGATCGGTCGGATGCTGCTGGAGGTGCTCTTTTTCAGGTCCCTGTTCCGCAACACCAGGGCCGAGGTGCACGAGGGCCCACAGGTGGCCTACGGCAGCTCCAAGTGGCTCTGGGCCGGGGCCATGGCGTTTCACTGGTCTTTTCTGATCATCCTGCTGCGTCACTTCCGGCTCTTCATGGAGCCGGCGCCCTTTTTCGCCACTGGCCTCGCCAGCCTGGACGGCTTCTTCCAGATCGGCATCCCGGCCCTTTATGTGACCAACATCCTGATCCTCGCGGGCCTGTCGTACCTCCTGCTGCGGAGGCTGCTCGACCCCCAGCTCCGCTACATCTCGTTGCCCGCCGACTACTTTCCGCTCCTGCTCCTGCTGGGCATCGTGCTCACTGGTGTCATGATGCGCCACCTGGACCCCTTCCGGGTGGACCTGATCAAGGTGAAGCAGCTCGCCCTGGGCCTCGTCTCATTCGACACTGCCGCGGTGGTGCCCAAGGGCATCGGAGCCACCTTCTGGGTGCACCTGGTGTTCATCACCACGCTGCTTTTCTACTTCCCCCTGAGCAAGCTGATGCACGCCGGAGGGGTGTTCCTTTCGCCCACCCGCAACCTGGCCAACAACAACCGCGCCAGGCGGCACGTAAATCCGTGGAACCCCGAGGTGGAGGTCCACGAGTACGACCACTGGGAGCACGAGTTTCACGACAAGATCGTGGCCTGCGGCCTGCCGCTGGATAACCCTGCTGACGAGGAGGCATAAGCGATGTCTGGTGGTGGAACCCCCAAAGGTTTCCCGACGCCCGAGGAGCTGGCGTCGGTGGATCTACAGTCTGTGCCCATCAAGGGCTGGATGGACCCGAGGATCAACTTCGAAGGGAGGCGCGGCACCTGGTCCTACCCGGCGGCCGCCAAGAACCTCAGGTACCTCAAGATGCACAACCCCCGGGAGTGGTCGCCCACGGACGAGGACTGGAAGCTCCCGCCGGACTGGAAGAAGACGATCCTCAACGGCATGGCCGACCGGCTGGAGCGCTTCAGGTCCTTCAAGATAATGATGGACATCTGCGTGCGCTGCGGAGCCTGCTCGGACAAGTGCCACTTCTTCATCGGCTCCGGTGACCCAAAGAACATGCCGGTGCTGCGGGCAGAGCTGCTTCGCTCCATCTACCGCCGCGAGCTCACCACCGTGGGCAAGATCCTCGGCGGCCTGGCCGGGGGGCGGGAGCTCACGGTGGATGTGCTCAAGGAGTGGTACTACTACTTCTTCCAGTGCACCGAGTGCAGGCGCTGCTCGGTGTTTTGCCCCTACGGCATCGACACCGCCGAGGTGACCATGATCGCCCGGGAGCTTCTGAACCTGGTGGGCCTCAACATCAACTGGGTTCTGGAGCCGGCGGCCAACTGCCAAAGAACGGGCAACCACCTGGGCATCGAGCCCCACGCCTTTGTGGACAACATCGACTTCTTCCTGGACGAGATCGAGGAGAACGTGGGTTACAAGCCCGAGGTTCCCATCAACAAAAAGGGCGCCGACGTCCTGTTTATCACCCCCTCGGGGGATGTGTTCGCCGATCCGGCCATCTACACCTTGATGGGCTACTTCCTGCTCTTTGACTTCCTGAAGAAGAAGCACGGCTTCAACTGGACCATGTCCGCCTACGCATCGGAGGGGGGCAACTTCGGGCTGTTCACCTCCAACGAGATGGTCAAGCGGCTCAACGCCAAGATGTACCGGGAGGCGGAGCGCCTCGGGGTCAAGTGGATCCTGGGTGGCGAGTGCGGCCACATGTGGCGGGTGGTCAACCAGTACATGGACACCATGAACGGCCCGTCGCCTTCGAACCTGGTGATCCCGGAGAGCCCCTTCACGCCCACCATCTTCACCAACGCCGCATCCACTAAGATGGTCCACATCACCGAGTTCACCGCGGACCTGATCAAGCACAAGAAGCTGCCGCTGGATCCCTCCAGAAACGACCGCTACCGGGTGACCTTCCACGACTCCTGCAACCCGGCGCGGGCCATGGGGCTCTTCGAGGAGCCGCGGTACATTCTCCAAAACGCCTGCAACAACTTCTGGGACATGCCCCGCTCCACCATCCGTGAGTCCACCTTCTGCTGTGGCGGCGGGGCAGGACTGGGCAACGACGAGAACTTCGAGATGCGCATGCGCGGTGGCCTGCCCCGGGGCAACGCCGTGCGGTACATGCAGAAAAAGCACGGGGTGAACGTGCTGAGCTGCATCTGCGCCATCGACAAGGCAACCCTGCCCCCTGTGTGCGACTACTGGGCGCCGGGGGTGGAGGTGGCTGGTGTGCATGAGCTGCTCGCCAACGCCCTGGTGATCAAGGAGGGCGAGGTCCGGGAGAACAACCTCCGCGGCGAGCCGCTCGCAGTGGAGTCAGACCAAACCGAGGGGCAAGACTGATGGCTGACGACAAGGATATCCAAAAGACCGAGGAAGAGTACCGGCCAACGGAGTACGACTACCGTCACACAGAGGACGCCCGGTCCGACATGCCCTTCATCGTGCTTGGGGTGATGGTCTTCGTGGCGCTCATGCTAGGGGCGACCGTGGCCAACAGGGGGCTCGGGAAGTTCCGGTCCAAGCCGGCGCTGGAGCTGCCCAGGGATGCCAAGCGCTGCATCCGTGACACGGCCTTCATGCGCTCGAACCACATGAAGCTGCTCAACGACTGGCGGGACGCTGTCGTGCGCGGCGAGGTGCGCAAGGAGAAGATCCCTCGACGGGACGCCACCGGCAAGGTGGTCAAGGACGCCGCGGGCAAGACGGTGTACCAGACCATCGAGCGCAGCCTCACCAAGACCTGCCTCCGTTGTCACGACAACCCCAAGGCCTTCTGCGACCGCTGCCACGTGTACGCGGGGGTGACCAGGCCGGGGGGCAGCCTCAAGTGCTTCCACTGCCACATCATGCCCAACCCCAGGCCCAGGGCGGGGAGGTAAGCCATGGATCGCGGAAAAAGAAACTTCCTCAAGATTGCGGGCCTCACCGGTGCAGGCGCCTACGTGGGCTTCGTTGGCGCCGAGGCCATCGGAAACAAGCCGGGCAAGGCAAAGAAGAAGCTGGCCCTGGTGATAGACACCCGCAAGTGCAAGGGGGACTGCCCCGACTGCATCGCGGCCTGCCACCGGGAGCACAACGTGCCCGAGGAGCACAACCCGAACTTCAAGGGCCCGCCCGTCAGAAGCTCCCAGGGAATCAAGTGGATCTGGCTCTCCACCTTTGGTGGTGCCTTTCACGAGCAGGTGAACGAGCACACCGGTCGGCGCAAGGACCCGCTGGTGGTGCTCTGCAACCACTGCGACAACCCCCCATGCACCCGGGTCTGTCCCACCAAGGCCACATGGAAGAGGGAGTCGGACGGCATCGTCACCATAGACATGCACCGCTGCATAGGCTGCAGGTTCTGCATGGCCGCCTGTCCCTACGGCTCCCGGAGCTTCAACTTCCACGACCCGCGCAAGAACCTGAAGGCGGTGCGCCCCGGCTTCCCCACCCGCACCATTGGCGTGGTGGAGAAATGCAACTTCTGCGCCGAGCGGCTGGGGGAGGGTCTGCTGCCCGCCTGCGTGGAGGCCTGCACCAAGAAGGCCATGTCCTTTGGAGACCTGAAGGACAAGGACTCGCCGGCGTCGGTGGCTCTGCGCAGCGCCTACGCCATCACCCGCAAACCTGCCCTCGGAACCGGTCCCGAGGTCTACTACATCCTGTGAGGCGACCATGCTCGAAAAAGCTCTAACCGGAAGCAAGGGTTACTTTGCCTGGATCTTCGCGCTCCTGGTCGTCATCGGGGTGGGGTTTGGCACCTACCTGTATCAGCTCAACGAGGGGCTGGGGATCACCGGCCTGAACCGCGACGTCTCCTGGGGCCTGTACATTGCGCAGTTCACCTTCCTGGTGGGGGTGGCCGCCTCGGCGGTGATGGTGGTGCTGCCCTACTACCTGCACGACTACAAGGAGTTCGGCAAGCTGACCCTCCTGGGCGAGTTCCTGGCCATCCCGGCCTGCCTCATGTGCATGCTCTTCATCGTGGTGGACATGGGGCGTCCGGACCGGGTGGTGTACGTCTTCTTGCACCCCACCCCCAACTCCATCATGTTCTGGGACACGGTGGTGCTCTCGGGCTACCTGGGCCTCAACCTGGTCATCGGCTGGACCACCCTGAGCGCGGAGAGCAAGGGAGTGGCGCCTCCTCGCTGGGTGAAGCCGCTCATCTATCTCTCCATTCCCTGGGCGGTGTCGATCCACACGGTGACCGCGTTCCTGTACCAGGGCCTCCCCGGTCGCGGGTTCTGGATGACCGCCATCATGGCGCCGCGCTTCCTGGCGTCGGCCTTTGCGGCGGGCCCCTCCTTCCTGATCCTCATGGTGCTCCTGGTGAGGCGCTTCACCCGGTTCGATCCCGGCGACGTCGCCCTGCGCAAGCTCGGCCAGATCGTCACCTACGCCATGTTCGTCTCCGTGTTCTTCTTCCTGATGGAGGTGTTCACGGTCTTCTACTCGGCCATTCCCGAGCACAAGCACCATTTCTGGTACCTCTTCGTCGGCGGCCCCTGGTGGCTGGTGGGCGCCATGTGGCTCTTTGTGGCCCTGGCCGTCATCGGGCTTGTGATCCTGGTAAACCCGCGGACACGCAACAACATCCCCACCCTGGCGGTGGGCGCGGCCTGCGTGTTCGTGGCGAGCTGGCTGGAGAAGGGTCTGGGCCTGGTCATCGGCGGGTTTACCCCCAACCCCTTTGGCAAGTACACTGTTTACACGCCCACCCTGCCGGAGGTAACAATAGCGGTGGCGATCTGGTGCATAGGGTTTTTGATCCTGACCGTTCTTTACAAGATCGCCACCGGTGTGAAGCAGGAGCGCGCGATCGGCTGACCAGGATCATCCCCAGGCCAGCGTCCCTGGTGGGCCTGGACGTCCTGGGCTGGGCGATGCTCGGCCTGGTGCTGGTGCTGGCCTGGAGGGCCTGGCGCTGGGCGCGACAGATCCCCGCCACATCGGTGGTGGCCGCCAGGGCCGGCCTGGTGTCCGTCGCGCTGCTTTTCGGCACCATTCTCACGGTGTGGGCCTGGCCCCATTCATGACCCCCCTCGTGGTCGCCATGGCCCTGGATCTGTCCTCCTCCCATGGGCGCTTTGTGAGGAGCGACTCGGTTTTGAGCTCTCTTGGGGTGTTATCGCTTGATTGCGATACAAGTTAGTGGGCTATTAACTAGCACCAAAGCACACCTAACACATGGTATTCACGGACATGTTTTAGCATATATTACCGACCCAAGGTGCCTTTGCAGTTTCCTATACATTGGAATTTGCGCATATACAGCTATGGTCTAATAGGCGCCAATAATAGACTAGTAACCCTGGCAAGTTTCTCTTGACACCTCCCCTACCCCTTGATACCAAGCATACCGAGTCGTAAATGCAAAACGGTCTGTCCCGCGCGGCTTCCTTGGGCGCGGACCGGGCCATTTCTCAGCACCGGGCGGAGGGACCGCCCGGAGAACGTCTGGAGGCTTTTCAAATGCCAATGTTCGAAGAGGGTGGTGTCAGCATCGAAGTCGACGAGGACGGTTTCATCGTCAACCCCGACGACTGGACCGAGGACGTTGCGGCGGCGCTCGCCGGTGGCGAGGGCGTCGAGGAGCTCACCGAGGAGCACTGGAAGGTCATGAACTACATTCGTGACTACTACCAGAAGTTTGGCGTGGCTCCCATGATCCGCAAGCTTTGCAAGGAGACCGGCTTCCCGCTCAAGAAGATCTATGATCTCTTCCCCAGCGGGCCCGCCAAGGGCGCTTGCAAGCTGGCCGGGCTGCCCAAGCCCACCGGTTGCGTCTGATCCGGAGCCCCGGCGCTCCTCCAGCCGGCGATCGGTCGCTCGGATCGCCACCACCATCGCTTCATTCCCCATTCGACCATGATAGCTGCGGTGGCGAATCGTCGCGCCGACGGCACTGGTGCGCCCGGAGCCCTCGGAGGAGCTCCCGGGCAGGGGTCGAAACCACGATGGGATCGTTCAAGGAGAACCTGTGATGAGCCAAAGCAAACCCACGCTGGTTGTGGGCGGCGGCATGAGCGGAATCAGCACGGCCCTGGAGCTCTCCGAGCTCGGCCTGCCCGTCATCCTCGTCGAGAGGTCGCCCTTCCTGGGCGGGAAGGTGGCCGCCTTCAACAAGTACTTCCCCAAGCTCTGTCCGCCCACCTGTGGGCTGGAGATCAACTACAAGAGGTTGCGCAAGGCGGCCAACATCACCCTCCACACCCAGGCCCGGGTGACGAGGGTGGAGGGTGGCCCCGGCGACTACAGCGTCACCATCGAGGTCGAGCCCCGCTTCGTGAACGACCGGTGCACCGCCTGCGGCGCCTGCGCCGAGGCTTGCGCCAGCGAGCGGGAGGACGACTTCAACCAGTCCCTCGCGAAGACCAAGGCGATCTACCTGTCGAGCCCCATGGCCTATCCTCGCCGCTACGTGCTCGACAAGGAGGCCTGTGACGAGGGGGATCTGGCCAAGATCCAGGAGGCCTGCAAGTACGGCGCCGTGGACCTGGAGGAGGAGGGCAGCGTCCTCACCGAGAGCGTGGGCGCCATCGTCTGGGCCACGGGGTTTTCGCCCTACGACGCGTCCCGGGTGGAGTACCTGGGTCGCGGAGAGCTGCCCGATGTCATCAACAACCTGCAGATGGAGCGCCTGGCGGACAAGACCGGCCCCACCGGCGGCAAGCTCCTGCGGCCCTCCGACGGCAAGGAGGTCACCTCCGTGGCCTTTGTGCAATGCGCTGGCAGCCGCGACCTCAAGCACCTTGCCTACTGCTCGGGCATCTGCTGCCTGGCCTCCCTCAAGCAGATCAGCTACGTGCGGGAGGCGGCCCCGGACGCCAAGGTGTACATGTTCCACATAGACGTGCGCGCCGGCAAGTACGAGCAGTTCTACGCCAGGATCCAGGCTGACGAGGGCGTGGAGATAGTCAAGGGAAAGGTGGCGGGCATCTTCCAGGAGGGCGACTCCCTGCGACTGCAGGTGGAGGACATCGAGTCGGGAGAGGCCATTAAGGTGGACGTGGACATGGCGGTGCTGGCCACCGGCATGGTGCCCAACACCCAGGATCTCCCCTTTGAGGCCAGCACGGACGACTACGGCTTCCTGATGATGGACGAGTCCAAGGGGATCATCCCCACGGGCTGTGTGCGCCGCCCGGCGGACGTGGCCACCGTGGTGCAGGACGCAACCGGAGCCGCCATGCGGGCTCTGTGCCAGGAGTAGAGGTGCGACAATGGAACACAAAATAGGAGTGTACATCTGCACCGGCTGCGGCATCGGTGACGCCCTGGACCTCGCGGCCATCGAGAAGGTCGCCACCAGCGACGGCAAGGCCGCCCTGTGCAAGACCCACGAGTGCCTGTGCAGCCAGGAGGGCCACGCCCTGGTGCAGGCCGACATCGACGCCGGAGACGTGGACGTGGTGGCGGTGGCGGCCTGCTCCATGCGCGAGAAGCAGGCAGAGCTCTCCTGGGGTGAGACCTGGGTGGAGCGCATCAACTACCGGGAGCAGCTCGTCTGGAGCCATGAGCCCAACGACGAGGACACCCAGTGGCTCGCCGAGGACTACATGCGGATGCTGGGAGCGCGCATGGAGCACGTGACCAGGCCCGAGCCCCACATCGAGGAGATGTCCGACCGGGTGCTGGTGGTGGGCGGCGGGATCAGCGGCATGAGCGCCGCCCTCTTCGCCGCCAGGGCTGGCAAGGAGGTGGTGATCGTGGAGAAGGAGGATGGGCTGGGCGGCTTCCTCAGGCGAGTGCACCGGCGGTTTCCCGTGGCGCCCCCCTACCAGGAGCTGGAGGAGAACGACATCCAGGCCACCATCGACCAGGTGATCGCCAACGACAAGATCACGGTGCACCTCTCCTCCACCATCGGCAAGATCGACGGCGCCCCGGGGCGCTTCGAGGTGACCGTGGAGGGCGCTGGCGCCAAGGAGACGGTGGGGTCCATCGTGGTCGCCGCCGGCTTCGTTCCCTACGATGCCGGCAAGCTGACACACCTGGGCTACGGCGAGGTCAAGGACGTGGTCACCTCGGTGGAGCTGGAGGAGATGGCCAGGGAGGGCAAGCTCGTGCGCCCCTCCGACGGGGCAGACCTGGAGACAGTGGTGTTCGTGCAGTGCGCGGGCTCCCGGGATCCCGATCACCTGGACTACTGCTCCACCACCTGCTGCTCCGTGTCCCTCAAGCAGACCCGCTACATCCGCGAGGCCAACGAGGACGCCAAGACCTACGTGCTGTACAAGGACCTCCGCACCCCTGGCCAGTGGGAGATCTTTTACCAGAACGTGGCCAAGGACGGGACCATCTTCGTCAAGTCCGAGGTCAAGTCGGTGGCGGCCGGGGAGGACGGCGGCGCGGTGGTCACCGTGCAGGACGTGCTCCTGGGCGAGGACGTGGAGATCGAGGCCGACCTGGTGGTGCTGGCCGTGGGGCAGGTGCCCGCCTGCCAGAATGAGCAGCTCCTGAAGCTCGGCTACCGCCAGGGTCCCGAGCTGCCCTCCATCGACGCCCGGATCGAGATCAAAGAGGGAGACGACGAGGACGAGGGGCCCGTGGAGCGCAAGGACGAGGTGACCGGCGGGTTCCCAAACTCCCACTTCGTCTGCTTTCCCTATGAGACCCGGCGCACGGGCATCTACGCTGCTGGATCCGTTCGTCAGCCCACAGACAGCGTCACGGCGGCAGACGACGCCGCTGGCGCTGCCTTCAAGGCGATCAAGTGCGTGGCCCTGCAGTCCGAGGGCAAGGCGGTGCACCCCCGGGTGGGCGACATGTCCTGGCCGGACTTCGCCCTGCAGCGCTGCACCCAGTGCAAGCGCTGCACCGAGGAGTGCCCCTTTGGCGCCCTGGACGAGGACGAGAAGGGGACCCCCAAGCCCAACCCCACACGCTGCAGGCGCTGCGGCGTGTGCATGGGCGCCTGCCCGGAGCGGATCGTGGGCTTTGCCGACTACTCGGTGCAGTCCATCAACTCCATGATCAAGGGCATCTACGTGGCGGAGGAGTGGGAGGAGAAGCCGGCGGTGCTCTGCCTGGTGTGCGAGAACGACGCCTACCCGGCCCTGGACATGGCTGGCCTGGCGCGCATGAAGCACTCCCCCTTCGTGCGGGTGGTGCCCATGCGCTGCCTGGGGGGCCTGAACCTCCAGTGGATCGCCGACGCCATGGCAAAGGGCTTCGACGGCGTGCTGCTTCTGGGCTGCAAGGCCGGTGACGACTACCAGTGCCACTTCATCCAGGGCAGCGAGCTGGCACAGACCAGGCTCGGCAAGGTGCAGGAGACCCTGGACCGGCTCATGCTGGAGTCAGAGCGAGTCGCCTTCCACGAGGTGGAGATCGACTCCTTCGGGGCCATCCCCGGGATCATCGACAGCTTCATGGAGAGGCTGGAGGAGCTCGGGCCCAACCCGTTCAAGGACTAGGAGCTCCGGGGGGCGCGGGCCCTTGCGGCCAGGCGCCCCCCGGTCTATCCATAACTTCGAACTCATCGAGGTCAGACATGTCGGATGTACAGAATCCGGAACCCGAACTGGGCGAAGCCATAGCGGAGATGGGCGGTGAGACGCTCTACTGGTGCATGCAGTGCGGGCTCTGCACCGGCGGCTGCCCCTGGCGGTTAACCGACGGAGAGATAAACAAGGAGTTCAACGCCCGCAAGCTCCAGCACCAGGGCCAGCTCGGGCTGGAGGGCTACGAGTCGGACAACAACCTGTTCGCCTGCACCACCTGCGGCCTGTGTGTGACCCGCTGCCCCCGAGACGTGAACGCCATCGACAACATCCGCTCCATGCGGATGATGCTGGCCGAGGGCGGCGCCGTGCCCCAGAGCTATCGGCCCATCGTGGGGAGCCTGACCGACAACGGCAACCCCTGGATGGAGGGGAGGGAGAAGCGCACCGCCTGGATCAAGGACCTGGACGTCCCGACCTTCGGGGAGGACACCGAGTACCTGCTGTACGTGTGCTGCACCTCCTGCTATGACGCCCGCTCCCAGAAGATCGCCAGGTCCATCGCCACGCTCCTCAACGCTGCCGGCGTGAGCTGGGGGATCCTGGGCGAGGAGGAGAGCTGCTGTGGGGAGTCCATCCGCAAGATCGGCCAGGAGGAGCTCTTCACCAGCCTCGCCGAGAGCAACATCGAGCTCTTTAACGGCAAGGGAGTGAAGAAGATAGTCGTCACATCTCCACACTGCATGTACACCTTCACGAACGAGTACCCTGAGCTGGGGGGCAGCTTCCAGGTGCAGCACTACACACAGCTCCTGGCAGCGCTCATCCGGGAGGGGAAGCTGAAGCTCCACAAGGAGCTGGGCAAGACAGTGGCCTTC
>JAJRWW010000089.1 GCA_024276595.1 Myxococcota bacterium | reverse complement strand
GTGAATGGAGTACAGCGGGGTCAGGGGCTGCACAAGCTGCACAGAGATCTGTGCGGTGAAGCGCTCACGGATCTTGATGTCTTGAAAAAGGTCGGTGAAGACTGAGAGGCAGCCAGCGGGCAGCGGGCAGTCGGGGGAGGACCGTATGGTGGGGATGTCGAAGGGGAGGTCGCTGTCCCAGTACAGCAGGTTGCCGGTGATCTTCAGGCTGGGGAAGTACAGGTGGAACGCCGCCTTCCGCCGGGCCCTGGCCACGGCGATCCCCGCGCTCGAGGCGGCCACGTCCGGGCTGCCCCCGGCCGCCAGCCTCAGCGCCTGGGCCAAAGAGAGCTTCACGGGCCTGGGGGAGGCCCGCCCCCCCGAGGGGAAGGTGGCGGCCCACGTCCAGAGCACAGCCGCAGCGACGCCCTTGAGGCTCATAGCTTCACCCCGTTCAGGAGCACGTCCAGGACGATGGGCACCCGCTCGGCGAAGGAGCCGGGAGGATCCTCTGTGAGCCAGAGCTGGTTGGCCGCGTCCATCATGCCCAGAAAGATCGTCGCCATGTCCCTGGCGGGGAGATCCCGGATCACCTTCTCCTCTACTCCGCGAGAGATGACCCGCTCAATGAGACCAGCGAAGCGGTGGTAGGAGTCCAGGGCTGCGTCCCCGGCCTGGCCGAGGTCGTCCGCACCAGCGCCTCCCACGCCGATGCTCCCCACCGGGTAGGCGGCGTGGAGGATGCGCATGAAGTTGCGTCGCTCGTCCATGAAGTTGGCGTAGACCACCGCCAGCCGCGCGATGAGCTCGAAGAAGGAGTCAGTGGATCGCCCGAGCTCGCCTTCGAGCAGCTCGTAAAGCAGGCCCAACCGCTCGGCCACCATTGCCTGGAAGATGGCCTCCTTGCCGTCGAAGTAGGTGTACAGGGATCCGGCAGAGAAGCCCGCCTGCTGGGCGATGTCGGTCATCTTGGCCGCGTGGTAGCCGTCTCGCACAAAGACTCTCTCTGCCGCGTCCAGGATCGTGGAGCGCTGTAGAGCCCAGAGCCGCGCCTTTCGCATCTCCCTGGGAGATCTGGGCTCATCCGCTTCGGGCTCATCAATCTCCCGGGGGGGCGTGCCCCCACGGCTCGTGTCATCGCTGCGGCTCATTGTTGGTCCCTTCTCCGGGGATGGGTGGTCATGCGGAGCCCCCGGTGTAGTTGTTGGGATTGGTCGGGGTCGGCCATTTCGAACAAGCAAGTAGTCATCCGAATGTGACTCTAGGCATCTGAACGCCGGTTCACGATAGCACCTGAGCCCACGCGGTCAAGGGATCATTTGGTGCTCTGGCTTCGATCCATGGCGCCAGTGGGCGGGAGCGGTCAGCTAGCCAAGGGCCCGGGACCGCGCCCCCCAACTGGGCCGTCACACGAGGCCGTGACGCTTGAGCTTCCGGAGCAGGGTGGAGCGGTGGATGCCCAGCTCCTTGGCCGTGCGGGAGCGGTTTCCCCGGTTGCGGCTGAGGGTCGTCGCGATGGTGTCACGCTCCACCCGGTCGAGGAGATCCCGGCTGGGCGCCGGATGGTCACCGCCAGCGTGGTGGACCGGTGTCGCCGGGTGGGCCCCTGGGGTGGCAGCGGTGTGGCCCATGGTCCCATGGGAGCCCGGCAGATATCCCTGGTCGGGCCGGGGAGGGGGTGAGGCCAGGTAGGCCGAGATCGAGGGGACCTGGCCCGTCAGGCTGGGGGGCAGGTGCTCCAGGTCGATGACAGGGCCCTGGCACACGATGAAGGCTCGCTCCACGATGTTCTCCAGCTCCCTGACGTTTCCGGGGAACTCGTAGCGCAGGAGCGCGCTCATGGCCCCCTCGCTCATGGAGTCGATCGCCTTTCCCGTTGTGTGCCTGTACTGCTTTATGAAGTGGCTCACCAACAGTGGTATGTCCTCTGCGCGCTCGCTCAAAGGTGGCAGCACGATCTGCATGATGTTGATGCGATAGTACAGGTCCCGCCGGAAGGTGCCGACGTGCACCATCTGCTCCAGGTCGTGGTTGGTGGCCGAGATGATCCGCACGTCCGCCCTGGTGGTGAAGGTGGCGCCCAGGGGCTCGTAGGCCCGCTCCTGGAGGAACCGCAGCAGCTTCACCTGGAGGTGGATCGAGAGGTCGCCGATCTCGTCCAGAAAGAGGGTGCCCCCGTCCGCCTGGGCAATGCGACCGGGCTTGTCCTGGCGGGCGTCGGTGAAGGCGCCCTTGACGTAGCCGAAGAGCTCCGACTCCATGAGGGTCTCGGGCATGGCAGCGCAGTTGAGAGCCACGAAGGGCCTGTCTCGGCGGTCCGACTGGTGGTGAACAGCCTTTGCCACCAGCTCCTTGCCAGTGCCCGATGCGCCCAGGATGAGCACAGATGACTCCGACTGCGCCACCAGGGGCAGCAGCTCGAAGATGCGCTGCATGACGACGTTCTTGCTGATGATGTCCTCGAAGCGGTAGCGCCCGTCGAGCTGTCGCTGGAGGTGGTGTACGTGCGACAGGTCCTTGAGCACCTCCACTCCGCCCAAGACCTTGCCCGACCGGGTGACCAGGGCTGCGGTGGACACGGACACGGGGATGGAGCGCCCGTCCCTGGCCCTGATGCGCACCTGTCGGTCGATGACCCGCTGGCCCTGGCGGATGGTCCTGAGCAGGGGGCAGTCCGTGTCGCAGAGGGTGGTCTGGAACACGCCGGAGCAGCGTCGCCCGATGATCTCGTCGGCGGCGTGCCCGGTGAGCCTCTGGGCGGCCCGGTTGAAGGAGGTGATCCGCCCCTCGGGGTTCACGGTGAAGATCGCCTGGTCGATGACATCCAGCAGAAGAGGGAAGAACTTGTTGTCCAGCTTGCCTGTGCTCATGAGCGTTCCCTGTGCCGCACCGTGGAGCAAAAAGCGCCAGCGATCACGCAGGTGCCGCATTTTGCGTCACTCCAGGGGCAACACCTCACAGTCATATCTGATTGAAAATCAGACAGTTGCAGTTTCCCTTCAGAATTCAAGCAGTCTCACCAAGCACGTTTTGTTCCGAGATTTTGGCACAGAGCCTGCTTGGGCAGGCCCCCAAGACGAACAGGAGCGCTTCCATGCCGACCGTGACACCCATGCTGGAGATCGCCGAGATGGTGGCGGAGCTCGGAGGCGGCTCACTGCAGGTGTGCATGCAGTGCGGCACCTGCACCGCGGTCTGCCCATGGAACCTGGTGGCAGAGAACAACCCCCGCATGATGCTCAGGCAGATATCCCTCGGGCTCGAAGGCTACGAGAGCGAGGACGTATGGCGCTGCGTGACATGCAACCTCTGCGTGGCGCGCTGTCCTCGGGGGGTGGAGATCATCGATGTCATCCGCTCCACCAGGGGGGTGATGATCGATTCCGGCTCCGTGCCGGCGACGTACAAGGGACCCCTGGCGAGCCTGCACGGCGAGGGAAACCCCTGGCAAGGGGATCGGGCCGAGCGACGTGTGGTGGCCGAGGAGCTGGGGCTCGAGGAGCTCCACGATGGCCACCAGTACCACTACTTCACCTGCTGCAGCCAGACCTATGACCCGCGCAACAGGCGGGTGGCGAGGGCACTGGCGAGCTTGCTGGGCGTCGCCGGGGTCTCCTTCGGAGTCAGGTCCGACGACCAGGTCTGCTGTGGCGACCAGGCCCGGAAGGTGGGGGCCGAGGAGCTCTTTTTGGAGCTGAGGGAGATCAACACCCGTCTCCTCGGCTCTCCGGAGGTCTCCAAGGTGCTCACGGTCTCTCCTCATTGTCTCAACGTGATCAAGCACGACTGCGCCGAGGAGCACCTTGGGGTGGTCGTGGAGCACTACACCCAGGTGCTCGACCATGCCCTAAAGGAGGGCCGTCTGCCGCTCCGAGCCAGGGTGCACAAGAGGGTCACCTACCACGACCCCTGCTACCTGGGCCGGCACAACGGCGTCTATGACGCCCCGAGGAACCTCCTGGATGCAATAGACGGCCTGACCCGGGTAGAGATGCGCCACAGCCGGGAGAGCTCTCTGTGCTGCGGCGGTGGCGGTGGTGGCCTGTGGGCGGATGTCCCCATCGAGAAACGGTTCGCCGTCATGCGCGTCCGAGAGGCGCTCTCCGTGGACGCCGAGGTCATCGCCACCGCCTGCCCCCACTGCATATCGATGCTGGAGGACGCGGTCAAGGTCCTGGACCTCGAGGAGAGGATCACCGTCTCGGACGTGGCCGAGCTCCTGGCCGAGTCCATGGAGCTGACCCCATGAGCCTTTCTGCCACAGAACGAATCGGCTTCTATATCTGTCACTGCGGCATCAACATCGCCAATCGTGTGAGAGTGGGCGAGGTGGCGGAGTACATCCGCAACCAGCCCAATGTGGCGGTGTCGCGCGACTACCTGTTCATGTGCTCGGATCCGGGGCAGGAGCTCATCGAGCGGGACATAGCCGACCATGGGCTCACGCGGGTGGTGGTGGCCTCCTGCTCCCCCCGGATGCACGAGGAGACCTTCCGGGAGGCCTGCAGGCGGGCAGGGCTCAACCCCTTCAGGGCCTTCCACATGGTCTGCGTCAGGGAGCACGTGTCCTGGGTGCACACGGACGAGGACGTGGCCACCGAGAAGGCGAAGACCCTCGCCCTCGCGGGCGTGCTCCGGGTGCCCAGGCAGCAGGATCTCATCCCTAGCACGTTCCCCGTTAGCAGCAACACCCTGGTGGTGGGCGGCGGCATCGCCGGGATGCAGGCCTCCCTGGACATAGCCAAGGCGGAGAACAGGGCCTACCTCGTGGAGACCGCCACCACCATCGGCGGGCACATGCTCCAGTACGACAAGACCTTCCCCACCCTGGACTGCGCCGCGTGCATAGGCACACCCAAGATGGTCTCGGTGGGGCAGTCAGACAGGATCGAGCTGTTTACCAACAGCGAGGTCGTGGAGGTGAATGGCTTTGTCGGCAACTTCAATGTGAAGATCAAGAGGCGAGCTCGGTACGTGGACGCGAGCAAGTGCACGGGCTGCGGAGACTGCGAGACCAACTGTCCCATCTCCTTTGAGCCCCACTTCAACCTGTCGCCTCCCCCCCTGGAGATCGAGGAGGAGCGAGAGGCCGCGGTCTCCAAGATCATGGCTCGCCACGAGGAGGAGCCCGGGAACCTCCTGCCGATCCTGATTGAGACCAACCTGGAGCTGGGATGGCTGCCCCCGGACGTGCTGCGGGCCATCTCCGCCCGCATCCAGGTTCCCCTGGCGCAGGTCCTTCGGGTGGTCACATTCTACAACTTCTTCAGCCTGGTGCCTCGAGGTCGGCACACAATCAACGTCTGTCTGGGCACCGGCTGCTTCGTCAAGGGCGGCAAGACCCTGCTGTCACGGCTGGAGCGCCGCCTCGGAATAAAGGCCGGAGAGACAACGAGCGACATGCGCTTCTCCCTGGAGATGGTGCGCTGTCTGGGCTGCTGCGCCCTGGCGCCGGTGGTGGGCATAGACGGCGACGTCTACCACGTGGACGACCCCGAGGAGCTGCCAGGCCTGCTGTCGGCCTACTCCTAGGGTTCCATTGGTGAGCAGAGCCGCTGTAGATGGCAAACCGCAGGTAGGCCCAGGAGATAGACACATGACCCGAATCAGAGATCGAGAGGACCTCGACGCCCTGCGCAGGGTGGGCCAGGCCCTCACCTACCCGCCCCAGACGCGCATCAGCGTGGGCATGGCCACCTGTGGAATCTCCTCCGGCGCTCGCAAGGTCTACGACACCCTCGCCGCGGAGCTGGAGCGCGAGAACCTGCAGGCCCGGCTTTGCAAGACGGGCTGTCTTGGCCTTTGCGCCCGAGAGCCCCTGGTGGACGTGACATTCGCAGGCGGGCCGCGGGTTATCTATGAGCGGGTCGGCGTAGAGGAAGCCAGAGAGATGGTTCAGGCCCTCGCCGCAGGGAGACCTCCCGGCGCCAGGGCCCTGTGCCGTCTGGGCAAGGACGCCATCTTGCTGCTCGACACAGAGCGCACCTTCTCCGACGGCACCAGTGGCATGTCCGAGATTCCCCTGTTCGAGGATCTCCCCTTTTTCAGAAAGCAGGTGAGGGTGTCGTTGCGAAACAGCGGCTTCATGGATCCCGACTCCCTGCCTGAGTACGTGGGACGGGGCGGCTTCCTGGCCCTCCATTTGGCCCTGCGCGACCTCGCTCCAACCGAGATCATCGAGGAGCTCAAGGCCTCCGGCCTGCGGGGGCGCGGAGGTGCGGGCTTTCCCACTGGCAGCAAGTGGGAGCTCTGTGCCCGGGAGGGCTCGAAGGAAAAATATGTTATCTGCAACGCCGACGAGGGCGATCCCGGGGCGTTCATGGACCGCAACATCCTCGAAGGCGACCCCTACTCAGTGATCGAAGGGATGACCATCGGCGCCCGGGCCATGGGGGCCCACAAGGGGTACATTTACTGCCGGGCCGAGTATCCCCACGCCCTGAGGCGCCTCAGGCACGCCATTGCCGAGGCGGAGTCCCATGGGCTCCTTGGAGAGGACATCCTGGGCAGCGGCTTCTCCTTTTCGCTGGAGGTGAGGGCAGGAGCCGGAGCCTTCGTCTGCGGGGAGGAGACCGCCCTCATGGCGTCCATAGAGGGCAGCGTTGGGGAGCCCATGCCCCGCCCACCCTACCCGGCCCAGGCTGGCCTGTGGGGCAAGCCCACCAACATCAACAACGTCAAGACATGGTCCCAGGTGGCCCCGATCCTGGTGCGCGGCAGCGCCTGGTACTCGAGCATGGGCACCGAGAAGAGCCCGGGCACGACGGTCTTTTCCCTGGTGGGCAAGGTGAGAAACACAGGGCTGGTGGAGGTCCCCCTGGGCATAACCCTCAGGGAGATGATCTTCGACATCGGGCAGGGAGTGCCCGAGGGCGGCACCTTCAAGGCCGTTCAGACAGGGGGGCCCTCGGGCGGCTGCATCCCAGCCGAGAGGCTGGACACACCCATCACCTACGAGGACCTGGGCGCCCTCGGGTCGATCATGGGCTCGGGTGGGCTCATCGTCATGGACGACTCCACCTGCATGGTGGACCTGGCCCGGTACTTTCTAGCCTTCACCGAAGGGGAGTCTTGCGGAAAGTGCACCCCTTGTAGGGAGGGCACCAGGCGAATGCACCAGATCCTTGCGTCCATCTGTGACGGGCGCGGTACCACAGAGGACCTGGAGACGCTGGCGGAGCTGGCAGACTATGTCAAGGACTCAGCCCTCTGCGGGCTGGGCGCCACCGCCCCCAATCCGGTGCAGACCACGCTCCGCCACTTTGCCGAGGAGTACACCGCCCACGTGGTCCATGGCCAGTGCCCGAGCCTCGCCTGTCCGTCTCTCTCCCCGGCACCCTGCCAGCACAGGTGCCCGGCTGGCATCGACGTGCCGAGCTACGTGGCCCTCATCGCGGCGGGCAGGTACCAGGAGTCCCTGGACCTGATCCGCGCCGACAACCCGCTGCCGGCAATCTGCGGCTATGTCTGCACCCACCCTTGCGAGGCCGCCTGCAAGCGGGGT
>JAJRWW010000088.1 GCA_024276595.1 Myxococcota bacterium | reverse complement strand
GGGATCTACGAGACCGACGAGGCCAGCTATGGTGATCGCTACCCGGCGGTGCTCGCCGGCCTGGTCAACTTCGGCCCCCCATACTTCGAGCTGGTGACCCGCATGGGCGACACCGCCTTTGCCCAGGGCAACGAGCGGTGGGGCTGGGCCCTGCAGGCGCCCCTGGCCAACGTGCGCACGGTGGCTGCGGACGTCAAGACCCAGCTCAGAGCCCTGCGCAAGCAGTACGACAAGGCGCCGCTGCCAGTGCTCTCGGAGGAGGACTACCAGCGGGTGGTTCGCCACCGCTGGGATCTCCCTGCGCTCACGGAGGCGCTCGCCGTGGCAGATGGAGCCATTGGACCCCTGGGCTTGACGGACCAGGGGGCGGCCAACCCCAAGGCGGCCTACAAGCTGAGCCCCAACGCAGGGCTCGGCAAGACCTGTCATCTGGTCACCGAGGCCCTGGGGTTGCCCGGGCGAAAGACCTTCCGTGCCGACGGTATCGCCCAGAGCTGGTTGGTTGTGAACGGGGAGGAGACCGAGGTGCTCTACCTCACGGAGTTCCTCCGACAGTTCGTGCGGGCCGAGTCGAGCTTCCTGTTCGGCTTCACCCTGGAGTGGACACGTCCCGGGCATGTGGTGATGGCCTCCTGCGACGAGGTGGCCAGGCTGGCGTTGGTGGGGGGGGTGCTCCAGGCGGCGGGCCTGGTGGGCAACCAGGGAGGCGCTGCCTCCGAGCTGGCTGCCAGGCTGGAGGATGCGCTGGAGCCCGACGTCCTTGCCGGGTGGGCCCAGAGCCTGGAGACCATGCGCAACGCAGACCCCCAGCAGGTGCTCTCCAGATACCTCGACGGCATCCAGGCAACCGCCCGTCGGGTGGGTCTGCTCATGGCTGGCGACCTCCTGGCGGGGATGCGGGCCTGGGGTCGCATTACCGGAAAGTACGACAACCCACAGGCAAAGGAGCTGGCCGACCTGGACGAGCTGGTGAGCGCCAACCCGGAGCTGGCAGATCTGCTCTCCTTTGCCTCCAGCGAGCAGTTCGGACAGATCCTCGTCGGTGGCTGAGTCGCGCGGTGGCAGCCCAGCGTTTCACATAAGGCGGGTCTCCTTCGCCCACGCCGAAGGTGCCATTCGGGCCGTGCGCCGGGAGGTGTTCGTGCTGGAGCAGGGGGTCTCCGAGCCGGAGGAGTGGGACGGGCTGGATCCGGGCTGTGTCCACCTGCTGGCCGTCGGAGAGGGCGGAGAGCCCATTGGCACGGCTCGCCTCGTGGTCGAGGGTAGCGAGGGCCGGGTGGGTCGGATGGCGGTGCTGGCTTCCCACAGGCGGCGAGGCGTGGGAGGACGCCTCCTGGGCGAGCTGCTGGACATTGCCAGGGAGAAGGGGCTGCGTCGGCTCGCCCTGGGTGCCCAGCTTCACGCCATCCCCTTTTACGAGCGCCACGGCTTTGTGGCCATGGGCCCGGTCTTCTTGGACGCAGCAATAGAGCACCGAAAGATGTGTCTCGAGCTGTATCCGAAGAGAGGGCCGGACAGAGCCGGGTCCGGGTGACGGGAGGGGTCAGCGCCCGCTGGCGCCGATGGTGATCTGGATGGTGGGGCGCGGCTTGATGGTGCCCAAAATGGCGCCACCGGCGGCAACCGCCCCAACGGCCACGCCTATGATTGTCCAGAACCACCATTTCTTGTAGATGGGGGTCTCGGAGACGCAGCGACCAGAGACGCAGGTGCCCTCGGTGCAGTCGTCGCTGTCTTCGCAGGTGCCCCCAGAGGCGGCCGCTCCTCCCTGGAGATCCAGCACCGGGGTGGCCCGGGTGAGGGCTGTGGCGATGTTGGTGGCTGGCGGCGTCCCGGGCAGGGCGCAGATGCGCCGCACACGCTTGAGGAATCGCCTGGAGTCCGCGTCGAAGAGGCTCGCCTCCCCGTCGTCCAGGCTGGCGCGCACGAGCATGAGCTGCCGGACCCTCAGGGCCGTAGCCAGCTTGGCCACAACCTCCACGGGGCGCTCTTTCTTGCGCAGCCCTCGCTCCACCGCGGCCATGAGCTTTCTCAGGTTCTTGTGCTTGAGGTCCTTGACCACTCGCGCCTGCAAGGAGCCCCCGGTCTGGGGGTCAACTGTGACCAGGCGGGTGATGCGCAGGTAGCCCAGCCGTCGAAGCTCCACCACGTGGTCTCCAGGGTACAGCCCGGTGATCACCACGGGTGCCACCCCCTTGAGGTGACCGTCCACGAACACGAAGATGGGCTTGTCGGTCTTGACCCGGAGGGTGCCGTTCTTTCTGAATGTGCGCTTGAGCTTGTTGAAGGTGGCGATCACCTCTGCCGTGTAGTACTTGGCCTTGAGCCTGCGGCGTGGGTTGATGGAGAGGACGATGCGGAAGCAGGCCGCGGCGGCGGTGGGGTTGCCGTCTAGCTGGTAGGCCGCGCCGAGGTAGTTGTTCGCCTGCATGTAGCGCCGCAAGAGCCCGGGTGCGGTGCCGTTGCGCTGAAGGAGAGAGCTGATCTTGGCAATGATCCGCCGCAGCCTCCTGATGGCCGGCTTCAACCGGAGCCTGAAGATGTCCTTGCGCGCCCTGCGGATGTTGCGCAAAAGAAGCCTGAGGAAGGCGGGGTCCTCCTCGGGGTTGGCCTG
Organism: Myxococcota bacterium; assembly: GCA_024276595.1. Classification (GTDB taxonomy): domain Bacteria; phylum Myxococcota_A; class Polyangia; order HGW-17; family JAJRWW01; genus JAJRWW01. The sequence continues at coordinate 317 of JAJRWW010000088.1, read as the reverse complement.
CTCCACCAGGATGCCCCTGGTGGTCATGGGCTCCGGTCGCTTCTGCACCTGCTCCAGGACGCTGGCGGCCATCTTCCAGGAGCGGCCCTCGGACACCACAACGATGGCGCCGAAGCCTCGCTTGCGACCCTTGCTTCGGGCCTTGGCAGGGTGGCTCAGAGCTGTGAGCAGGATCAGCGCCGCGGTGACGGTGGTGGTGACGAATGTTGTGCGCATGGCATCAGATTATAAGGACAGCGCCAAGGTCAGGTCAACGTCCACACAGGGCCTCGGTCTGGGGCTCGGTCTCGCTAGCTCCCTCGAGGACGAGAATCTGT
>JAJRWW010000087.1 GCA_024276595.1 Myxococcota bacterium | reverse complement strand
GTCTCCACCTGGGGCGTGACCTCCCCGGCGCAGGCTCCCCAGGTGCCCCCGGAGCAGGTCTGGGTGCCGCCGTGGCAGGGACCCACCCCCTCGGTGCCGGAGGGCCCTGTGTAGCAGGCCTGGGAGAGGGGGCCGCCCCCGACGTCCTCATCGGTGGCGCCGTCGCAGTCGTTGTCCTGCCCGTCACAGGCCTCAACTCCCCCGTTGGTCACGGTGCAGCCATACTCGCAGCCGTTGCCGCCGCCGCCCAGGCTCACGTCTCCGTCCAGGTCCACGAACCCGGCGTCGCAGACGAACTGACAGACCCCGTTGGTGCAGGAGGTGGCGCTTGAGTTGGAGCCAGCGTGGGCGGCGCAGACATAGCCGCAGCTCCCGCAGTTGGTCACGTCACTCTGCTTGTCGAAGCCCTCATCCACAGCGCCGTCGCAGTCGTTGTCCGCGTTGTCGCACACCTCGGCTCCGGTGGGAGTGCAGGCGTACTCGCAGCCGTTGCCCGCGTCGCCGTTGGCGAGGTCCCCGTCCAGGTCGTAGTAGCCGCTCTGGCAGGCGTAGGAGCAGGTGCCGAAGGTGCAGCCGGTGGCGGTGGCGCCGAAGGGAGTGTGTGCCGCGCAGGAGTAGCCGCAAGCGCCGCAGTTGGCCGGGTCGCTCGTCAGGTCGAAGCCCTCGTCAGTCTGTCCGTCGCAGTCATTGTCGACTCCATCCCCACAGGCCTCCACCCCGCCGTTGGTGACGGTGCAGGCGTACTCGCAGCCGTTGCCCGCGTCGCCGATGGCGAGGTCCCCGTCCATGTCGTAGTGTCCGCCCTGGCACTGGTACTGGCAGCTCCCCCCAGCGCAGCCGGTGGCCTGGCTGAAGGGGCCCAGGTGGGCCGCGCAGGCGTAGCCACATGAGCCGCAGTTGAGCATGTCCGTCTGGGTGTCGAAGTCCTCGTCGCTGCTGCCGTCGCAGTCGTTGTCCTGGCTGTCGCAGGACTCGACCTGGGGGGTCACCTCACCGGCGCAAACGCCCCACGCGCCTCCCGAGCAGCTCTGGGTGCCGCCCACGCAGAGCCCCACGTTCTGGGTGCCCGAGGGCCCTGTGTAGCAGGCCTGGGAGAGGGGGGCGCCCCCGGCGTCCTCATCGGTGGTGCCGTCGCAGTCGTTGTCCACGCCATCGCACACCTCGGTGGCTGGCAGCACCTCGCCCTGGCAGCCGCTCCACACCCCCGCGCTGCAGGTCTGGGAGCCGCCGTGGCAAGGCCCCACGTTCTGGGTGCCCGAGGGCCCTGTGTAGCAGGCCTGGGAGAGGGGGCCGCCCCCGGTGGCCTCGTCGATGGCGCCGTCACAGTCGTTGTCCACGTTGTCGCAGATCTCGACCCCGCCGTTTGAGACCTGGCACTCGCAGCCGTCTCCCGCGTCTCCCAGGGCCACGTCCCCATTGATGTCCACGTGGCCCGGGGCGCAGGCGAACAGGCAGACCCCGTTGGTGCACCCGGCCACGACCGAGCTGGCCCCCACGTGATCCGCGCAGGCAAAGTTGCAGCCCCCGCAGTGGGCCACGTCCCCCAGCTTGTCGAAGCCCTCGTCCGTCTGGCCGTCACAGTCGTTGTCCACCCCGTCGCAGGCCTCCACTCCCGAGCCGGAGATGGTGCAGGCGTACTCGCAGCCGTTGCCCGCCTGGCCCAGGCTCAGGTCGTTGTTGAGATCGTAGTGGTTGGGGAGGCACTGGTAGGTGCAGGTGGACGCCACGCAGCCGGTCACCTCTGTTCCGAAGGGCACGTTGGCGCCGCAGTCGTTTCCGCAGGATCCACAGTTTGAGGGGTCGGCGGTGAAGTCGAAGCCCTCGTCCACGTCTCCGTCGCAGTCGTTGTCCACCCCGTCGCCGCAGGCCTCTACGCCGCCGTTGGTGTAGGTGCAGGCATACTCGCAGCCGTCGCTGGGGTCGCCGTTTTGGTCCCAGTATCCAGGGAGGCAGGCCAGCACCACGCAGGAGCCACCCGAGCACCCGGGGATGCCGTTGGTCACGACGGCGGAGCACTGCACCCCGCAACCCCCACAGTTGGCCGGGTCGTTGAGCTTGTCATAGCCATCGTCGACGATCCCGTTGCAGTCGTTGTCCAGGTTGTCGCAGATCTCAGCGGCGGGGCTCGTCTGCCCTCCGCAGACCACCTCCCCACCCGAGCAGGTGGGGATACCGGTCTGGCAGAGCCCGGTGCAGGTGTAGACCCCAGACGCGTCCTGGGTGCACCCGACAGGATGGGTGTAACAGGCCTCGCCCGACAGGAGGGCGGCGGCGTCCTCGTCGGTCTGGCCGTCGCAGTCGTTGTCCACCCCGTCGCAGGCGTCCAGGGGCACGGTGGCGCAGAAGGCGCTGCCATCCCCGGTGACGTCCGCGCACACCTCGGAGGCGTCACAGGTGGAAGGGGCGCCCTCCACGCAGGGCACGGTGCCCTCCTCCAGGTCCATCTGGCACTCGCAGCCGTTGTTGGGGTTGCCGTCCTTGTCCACGTGTCCCCCGCGGCACCCGCTCAGCTCGCAGCTTCCGCCCACGCAGCTCCCCACGCCGTTGAAGAAGGCGCAGGCCATGTGGCACTGGCCGCAGTTCTGAGGGTCGGTCATGAGGTCGAAGTCCTCGTCGGCCTCTCCGTCACAGTCGTTGTCCACCCCGTCACACACCTCGGTGCCGTCGTTGGTCTGCTGGCAGGCGTACTCGCACCCGTCGGACGGATCCTGGTTCACGTCCCAGTGGCCGGGCAGGCAGCTCCCCATGACGCACTGACTCGCGTCGCATGTGGCGAAGGCGTGATCGAACTCGCAGATTGTGCCGCAGGCGCCGCAGTTGTAGGGGTCGGCCGAGAGGTCGTATCCATTGTCCACGACCCCATCGCAGTCGTTGTCCACCCCGTCACACACCTCCTCGGAGGGGGCGCAGGCGTCGGGCTGAGCGTCCACCGCGACGCCGCCGTCAGCGCGTGCGTCGGGGAGCGCCAGCGAGCCGTCGGTGTGCTGCTGCCAGGGATCCACCCGGCAACCAGTGCTGAGGGTCGCCCCTGTGGCCAGAGCGGCCAGACAGGCCAGCAGCCACAGGCTTTGGCGAGGAGTCGGGTGCAGAGAGCGCCGTCGCCTGAAAAGGAGCAGGCCCAGCCATGCGAGCACCAGGAGGGCGCCCCCCAGGCTGCCGGCAGGGTCCGACTGGTCGCAGGCGCAGCCTCCGCCGCCGGTCGCCAGGAACTTGTCGCCCACCTCTCCTGGGGTCCAGACCCCCTCATCGGGGATGCACACCGGAGCTGACGCGTCCTCGGAGAACACCGCGTCGCAGGAGAAGCCGAGGGGGCAGTCGGTCGTCAGGCAGGGATCCGGGACACAGGTCCCCCCGTGGCACACATCTCCCCCTGGGCACTCCACCATGAAGCAGTCGTCGGGCACGCAGTCGCCCGTGGCCGGGTCGCAGACCTCGCCCCCCGAGCAGGTCGAGCCCAGGCACAGGTCGGTGACGCACAGCCCACCGGGCATGCAGGTCTCCCCAGGGCCACAGAGGCACAGGGGTTGGCACGTGTAGGTGCAGTCGTCCGCTGCTGTGCAGTCTGCGATGCAGTGCTCTTTTTCGGGATCGCAGTCCGCCGCCTGGCACGGGCTGTCCACGCACTGGTGGTCCAGGCAGAGGCGGCCCCCATCGCACTGCTGCCCAACGCCGGTGCAGCTCGTGTCCAGGCACATGCCAAGGTTGCACTCCTCGTACCAGGCGCAGGGGTTGGGATCGCAAGGGTCGACGCATTGATCGTTTTCGCAGAGCCAGCCGTCGGGACAGGTGGTGCCGCCGCAGTCTCCCGGGTCCCCTTCCAGGCACACGTTCACCAGGTCACCCTCGTGGCTGCGCTCCAGGCATTCCAGGGTGCCAGGGCAGGGGAACTCGCTGGCAGGGTCGCAGACCAGCCGGCAGTCGCCCTCCACGCACCAGGAGCCCGGGGGGCACGGGGCCTGGTTGTCCACCTCTCCGTCGCAGTCGTTGTCCTCACCATCGCACACCTCCTCCGACGGATTGACGCCGCCCACGCACTGGATGGTCCCGCCCACGCACTGGGTAAGGCCAGGCTCGCAGAGCCCGGTTGCGTCGCCGCATGGGAGCCCCTCCTCGTCGGAAATCTCGTCCTGCTCGTCGATCTCCCCGTCGCAGTCGTCGTCCAGGCCGTTGCACTCGCCTTCGAATGGGCCGTCGCCGCCGTCGCAGATCTCCTGGGAGTTGATACAGCGCAGGATCCCCGGGGTGCAGCGACCCAGGGCTGTCCCGCAGGCCTGGTTCAGCCCGGGGATGTCCTCCTCCTCGTCGACCTCTCCGTCGCAGTCGTTGTCCGACCCGTCGCACACCTCGATGGCCGGGGTCACGTGCCCCGCGCAGGCTCCCCATATCCCAGATGTGCACTCTCGCGCCCCTGCGGTGCAGAGTCC
>JAJRWW010000086.1 GCA_024276595.1 Myxococcota bacterium | reverse complement strand
CCGACCAGACCCAGGGCAACGACCGCCGCAATCGCGATCCCAACGCTCCGCTTGCTCGACATTCTCTTGCTCCTTGGCAGTGAAAGCGGGCTCCAGGCCCGCGGGCTCGATACTATGGTGGTCGACCCTGGCGAGTCAACCGAGCCGGGGAGCCGGTCCAGCGGCTCCCTCCGAGGTGGGCGCATGGTCGCTCACACCCACGAGTTGTTGAGGAGCTCCCCCACTCCCCCGGCTCCGGGCACAATGTAGCCCAGATCGGTGAGCCCGCGCTCCTCGTCCCAGCGCTCTCCGGGGACACAGGCGAGCACCTCCAGCGGGGAGAGACCTCGGTCCAGGCGGAGGGCGTAGACGCACACCTCGGGGTGCTCGTGGTGTATGCGGCGCAGGTACTCGGGCGTGACCATGAGGTGCATGAATATCGTCTTTTGGGGAGATCCCAGCCCATGCTGCTCGTAGTGGTCCAGCAGAGCCAGCACGGTGCCGCCCGTGGCGCCCATGGGGTCTGGCACCACCACCAGGCTGCCTTCCACAGGCCCGCCGATCTTGGAGGCTGCGATGATCGTTCCGGTGACCTCGCCCCTCTCGTCGGTGGAGCGCGCCGCGGCCAGGTGGTCCTGGCGCACGACCCCGGGGTCCATGAGCTCCGCCAGGGCGTCGAAGGCGATCTGCGAGGGCTGTAGCCCGGCCCGCGCCAGAGCCACCACTGCCACCTGCACCGAGGTGTCCACGACCGAGCCGGTCCAGGATCCCCGGGGCTCGGTCTCCTTCATTCGAGTCTCCACCGAGACCTGTCTCCGTGGAAACTCTGCACACACCACGGTGTGCAGAAGATACTCGTAGAGCTGCTGCATCAGCCTCCCTGCGCGAGGCTGGATGGTCTCAGGGTGTCCCAGGCGGGTGAGCAAGGTGAGGCAGAAGGGATCTGCCAGGATGTGCACATTCTCACCGTACCTGTGCTGGATCTCCGATGGAGAGTACTGGAGGTTCTCGAACTGGCAGTCGATGAGCGTCATGGGGTCCTCAGGTCTGGGCTAGGGGTGGAAGCAGGGTTCGTGCTCGACGTGGCCTCTCGACCTGACATCGGCGCCGGGGCTCCATCTCCCGGGGCAGGCCCTGCCGCCGGGGTAGGCCCTGCCAGCTCGGCTCGGATCATCTCCTCGGAGGCGAGGAGGAGCCCGTGGAGCCAGACCAGGGCGGTGACATTTATGGCAGCCACCACAGGGATCTCATACAGGGCGGCCAGCGGGTCGGAGAAGACCAGGCCGCTGGCTGCCTCGGCGTTTGCCGCCACCGAGGCGACCATGGCCACCCCGAAGAGCGCCGCCCGACGAGTCAGGTCGGGGCTCCCCGGGCGCCGCGCTCCCAGGCTGCGGCTCACCAGCATCACCAGCAGCGTCGTGGCAGCGACAGCGGTGGTGGCAAGCGCCGCTGCCGCCAGGGAGCTGGCACCTCCCGGAGGAGCGATGGCGGCCACGGAGCGTCCGGGCTGGGCGACGGCGGTCACCAGCAGCATGGCCCCTGCCGAGAGGGCGCCGCAGCCCAGGCCGATGGCGCGCTGAGCCGGGCTGACGGGCATGAGCGATGCCCAGAGTTGCCCACCGACCACCATGAGAAAGCCCAGCAGCAGGCCCAGGTGGAAGAGCAGAGACTGGTACTGCACGAGGCTCCGCACCTCCGGCAGGTGTGGGTTGCCGCAGCCAGCGCGCCCCAAGGCTCCCAGGGTGAGCAGCAGCAGGCCACAGGCAGCCAGGAGCACGCTGCCTCTCCGCGCCAGGGCCAGCCCGGCCAGGGCGCGTCTCCAGCCGGAGCGGTGGTTGTCTTTGCTCGACATGCTCTCTGGGATACGTTGCGGAGGAGGGAAAATCAACCTAGATATTGCGACGTTGTCGCGGTCGGTTGACAGCCCCCAGGGGGACACATATCATGCGACGGACCCACACAATCAGGCCGCATTGTCTCCGAAAAGGCGATTTTTTCCAAGTTGTTGTGAGTCATCTTCCGAGTCTGGTGATCGGCGCAGGATACAAGGAGAACGATGACTCCCCACAAGCGAAAGAAGTTCATCTTCGTCACCGGCGGCGTGACCTCGGCCCTGGGCAAGGGCCTCACCACCGCTTCCATCGCCGCCCTGCTACAGAGCCGCGGCCTCAGCGTCACGATCCAGAAGCTGGATCCGTATATCAATGTGGATCCTGGGACCATGAGCCCCATCCAGCACGGGGAGGTCTTTGTCACCGACGACGGTTCCGAGACGGATCTCGACCTGGGCCACTACGAGCGGTTCACTGGCGTGCGCATGGGCAAGGTGAACAACACCACCACGGGCCAGGTCTACCATGCGGTGATTACCAAGGAGAGGGGAGGAGAGTACCTGGGGGGCACGGTGCAGGTGATCCCGCACATTACAGACGAGATCAAGGCTCGAGTGCACCTGGCTGCAAAGGAGGTGGACTGCCTCCTGGTGGAGGTGGGCGGGACCATCGGCGACATCGAGGGGCTGCCGTTCATCGAGGCAATAAGGCAGATGATCCTGGAGGAGGGCAGGGAGAACGCCCTCGCCATCCACTTGACCTTGATACCGTACCTGAGGGCGGCCGGTGAGCTCAAGACCAAGCCCACACAGCACAGCGTTCAGAAGCTCAGGGAGATCGGCATCCAGCCGGACATCCTCATCTGCCGCTGCGAGCACCCCGTGACCGAGGCAATCAAGAAAAAGATCGCACTGTTTACCAACGTCTCCACGGACTGCGTGTTCGCGGCGGAGGACGCAAAGTCCATCTACCAGGTGCCCCTGCTGCTGCACGCCCAGGGCGTGGATCGCAAGATCACCGAGCTGCTCAACATCTGGGCGCCAGAGCCCAGGTTGGAGGGGTGGCGGGAGCTGATCGCCAAGCTCGATTCTCCACAACACAAGGTTACCATTGGAATAGTGGGCAAGTACGTGCACCTGGTGGAGTCCTACAAGAGCCTGAACGAGGCGCTCGTGCACGGGGGAACCGAGCACCAGTGCGAGGTGATTCTCCAGCACATGGACTCGGAGCAGCTCGAAGAGGACCCTGAATGGGAGGCAAAGCTCGCCTCGCTCGATGGAGTGCTCATTCCAGGGGG
>JAJRWW010000085.1 GCA_024276595.1 Myxococcota bacterium | reverse complement strand
CGCTTCGTCATGAAGGTGGTCCGTGACAGGGTGCGTGTGCTCCAGATTGCCGGGCGACCGAGCTGGGACGTTCGGTTTCTGCGCCAGCACCTGAAGCGGGACCCCAACGTGGACCTCGTGTCCTTCTTCATTCTGCGCACCCACCTGGACGTCACCAACGCCCTGCCCAGCGAGATGTCCCTGATCGAGTTTCCCGTGCGAAAGCTCTTCTCCACGCACCTGCCAGGCTTCGATCTCGTGATCATGCAGGACTTCGAGCGCTATCCGGTGGAGGTGGCGGTGTATCTGGACAACATTGCACGCTATGTGCGGGAGGGGGGAGCTCTGGCTTTCCTGGGTGGAGCACACACCCTCACCCGGGGAGGTTTCGCTGGCACCAGCTTCTCCAGGATACTGCCGGTGGAGCTGCGCCCACCGGGGCCTCCCTCCACGCTCCTCTCCGAGGAGCGGTGCATGCCCCGCTGGACAGCGCTCGCAGCTCACCACCCAATCACTCGTTCCGGGGGGCTGCCCCCGCTCTCCGTGGAGAGGCTTGCCAGGCTGCCCGCCCTGGAGGGGCTCAACAAGGTGGCTCGAGCCCACCGGGACGCGGTGGTTTTGGCGGTACACCCTCGCCTGCGGGGGGAGGACGGCCGGCCGGCGCCCGTGCTAGCCGTCCGCGAGGTGAAGCGAGGTCGGGTGCTCGCCCTGCTGACCGACAGTAGCTGGCTGTGGCGCTTCTCCTCCGCCGAAAACGCATCCACCTACGACGCCTTCTGGCAGCGGGCCGTCCGTTACCTCCTGGGCGACCCCGAGCTGGACAGGTTGCGGGTCTTGACCGGGCAGCGTCCCTTCCCTGCGGGGAGGCCCCTCCGCGTGGTCGTGGCAGCGAGCGACCGGAGCTACATGCCTCAACGAGGGGTCGCCGTGGCATATCGCGTCATGCGCACAAGCAGCGTCCCCGAGGCCGAGGTGGCCCGTGGAAAGGGGGTGACAGGTGGGAGCGGTGAGCTGGATGTCCAGCTCACCCTGCCCCCGGGGACCTTCCGACTGGAGGCCAAGGCGGTGCTGGATGGCCGGCGGGTGACAGCCTCCGGTGAGCTCGTGACCGAGGGAGAGAGCGACGAGCTGGCCCGGGTGGAGCCAGGCTCCGCCCTGCTCGTCGGGCTGGCAGCCGCCACGGGGGGACGGGTCCTGGCACAAGACAACCTGGCCGTCGCCAGGTTTCGCGAGCCGAGGATCGTGCGCCTCGACAACCTCCGCACGGAGCCTCTGCTGGGCGCTCCCTGGCTCCTGTGGGCTCTCCTGGTCCTGGCCCTGGGCACCGAGTGGGCGCTGCGAAGGCGCCACTCCCTGGCCTGAGCCCTTGGCTCCCTGGCCGCCTGTGCTTTTTCAGCCATGGGCCTGGGAGCACTACTGCCCATGGACGCTTCGGATTTATCTTGGCTCCAGCGCCTCGCCAGGCCCGCCCTAGGATATCGAGGCCCGAGATCATTATTCCTTGGGGACCAGGGCTCTATCCTCGGGCTCACAATAATGGCACGCCGTGACCCTTCGCTCTATGCACGAATCGTGCTAGAATACCAATCTGAGTTCGTTGTGCAAGAACGGGAATGGTTGATATGTCACGTTTGCTCGGCCGCTGCCCTCTGGTTCCGTGTTGCCGAGTGGTCCGAGTGTGTACAATGAGTGCCCTTGGCTAGAGCATTTTCAATGAGCATGGCACCACCACCACAGGATCAGTCCTTGCCCCTCCTCGATGCGCCATCCTCGGATGTAGGTGTCGACCATCCTGATGAAACCTCCCCGACCTCCCATTTCCGCTCCAATGAGCTCGTGCGAAGACTGGGGCGCTTCGATCTCCTGCTGGAGCTTGCCAAGGGAGGCATGGCCACCCTGTATCTTGCCCGGATCCGCGGGCCAGAGGGTTTTCAAAAGCTGGTCGCGCTCAAGAGGATCCACGAGCAGTACAGCGATCAGGATGCGTTCATCCGCATGTTCCTGGACGAGGCACGCCTGGCCGCTCAGATCCAGCATCCCAATGTGGCCGCTGTGTTTGACATGGGGATGGCTCAGGGCGCTTATTTTCTGACGATGGAGTACGTCCATGGGGTCAGCCTCAACCAGGTGCTCCGGGCAGCCACCCGTACGGGTACCGTGTTACGGTGGCATCACACCGCGCGCATGGTGGCCGAGGCCGCGGCGGGGCTCCACGCGGCCCATGAGCTTCGCAATCTGGACGGCAAGCCGCTGAACGTCGTGCACCGCGACGTTTCTCCGCAGAACATCCTTGTGAGCTTCAGCGGGGACGTGAAGGTTGTGGATTTCGGCATCGCCTACGCCGCCGAACGACTGACCACCACCACCAGCGGAACCATGAAGGGGAAGGCTAGCTACATGTCGCCCGAGCAGGTGATGGGCAAGCCCATTGATCGTCGGTCCGACATCTTCTCCCTCGGCATAGTGCTCTGGGAGGCCGTAATGCTCCGACGCCTGTTCCGAGAGCAGAACTCCGCGGCTGCACTGTTGCGTATTAGGGATGGGGACGTCCCCCGCCCTCGCTCACTGCATCCCGACCTCCCGGTTCCCGTCGAGCGCGTCATCCTGAAGGCGCTTGCACACCGGCCTGAGGATCGCTACCAGACCATGGCGGAGTTAGAGCGAGCTCTGTGCAACGTGCTGGAGGATCTCGCGGGACACAGCCATCGCGATCAGACTAGTGAAGTGATGGAAATCCTGTTTCATGACCGACGGCGCATCATGGACCAGCAGATTCGGGCCGCGTGCATGGCGAGCGATGATGATCGCGACGTCCCCTCGCAGATCCCACTCGGCCCCGAGACGAGTACGGCCACGGAGCTCTCCTTGGGAGAGCGCGTTGGACACACGCAAGCCCGGTCGTCCTCCACACGCCGATTGCCGCTGTTCATCGGCGCAGCCCTGGGTGTAGTGGTCGCTGGCATCCTGATTGGCTTCTGGTTCCGTGACCACCGCGCCCCTGCACGTATCACACCATCTGGCGTTCCGATGGGGACGCATGGCAGCGCTCACCCACAGCCTTCCGAGCCCTTCCAACGTGCCACCCGGGCTCTGAGACGTCCCGTGCGCATGCCCCGGACGACGCAGGTGCTCCCCCCCCTGGTTCAGCTCGACATCGTGGTTTACCCGAGCACGAGCTCTCCTACCGTTTGGGTGAACGGGGCAAGATACAACGCAGCACGTGTGCACTTGACGCTGCCCAAGCAAGACAGTACTCTCCAAGTGGAGGTAACGGCCGCTGGATATCATAGATACCGGGGCGAGCTTAACCTGAGCCGGGACGGCACACATGTGGTGCGGCTGAGAACCCTTAGACGGCCGGTAGCCAGGGGCTGGCGGCGGCGTGGCTCGGTGAATCGTCGTGTCCGCCCAACACGCCCAGCTCCCCCCAAGAAGCGGGACTATGCGGATCTCGTCAAACCTCTTTAGCACATGCCCCCTAGTGGCTAGATCTTTTGCCCACCGCGGAGCAGTGCTGCTCCTCTGCATGTCAATGGCATTGGCTACCCGGAGCGAAGCGTCGCCGGTGCCTCGCAGGCAGGCTCCGTTGGCTCGCGCAGTCACAGCGCCTCATCCAACGAGGTTCTCTCCTCGACATGTTCGGGCGCGCGGTCTCGTGGAGAGGGCTCGTGCGGAGCTGCGTTCGCGGCGCTTCGATGCCGCCATCCGTTACTTCCGCGAAGCATTCCGTCTGTGGCCACGAAACGTCCTGTGGTTCAACCTGTGCGTGGCCTATCTGGCCAAGGGAGATCGCTACCAAGCGGCCCGCGCGCTCCACCGCTATCTCCGCAGAGCCTCCCCCTCGGCCCGTGCCGCTGTTCCACCCGAGATTCGCGCCGTGCTGCGGGACTTCGGCGTCCTCACCATCCGAGCCCCACGAAAGAGCTTCTCCATCTGGTTGGACGGCCGCCGAGTTGCCACGGGCAACGCGTCCGAGGTGCTGCACCCGGGCCACCACGTCGTGGAGGTGCGTCGAGGTTCTCGGGTGCTCAGCCGAGATGCATTTACTATCGCCGCGGGGCAGACGATCCTCATCCACCCCACGCCATTGCCCACTCCTAGACATGCTCCCGCTCGTCCCCGCGCATCATCCTCGCAATCACGCGCTCGGCTGCACTGGGCTTTTTTTGCCACCAGCGTTGGTTTGGCCCTCGGTTTGGCTGCGGCCTTCACATACACCGGCATTCGTGCCAAGCAGATGGAGCGTGCCTGGGCAGACGACCCCTTGCCAATCTACAAGGAGCAGGGGCGCGACTACATGCTTGCCACTAACGTACTCATTGGGCTGAGTGCCGCCTGTGGTCTCACCGCTGTTTTGCTCGCTATCTTCACGCGGTGGCGCCGAGACGAGCGTTCTGCAACACTCATGCCTCGGATCACAGGCGATAGTCTTTCCCTCTCACTTTCCGGAAGGTTCTAGCTGTCATGGGTTCCCGCAGGGACGCCGCTTCTGGGGACGACTTCGTTTCTCCCACCGAGGCTTACGCTACCCGCTTGGCGCCCTCTCTCGCCAAGGCACCTCCGGTGCCCAAAGGCTGTCTCGTGTACGTAGCAGCGGGAGGGGAAGGGGACCAGGGGCGCTGGGTCCGCAGTGACGGGGAGCCACTGTTGCTG
>JAJRWW010000084.1 GCA_024276595.1 Myxococcota bacterium | reverse complement strand
GAATGGTCAGCTCCAGGTCCGCGAGCGCGTCCTGGGTTTGCCTCTGCTCGATCTCGAGCTCGCTCTGCCGGCGGAGGTGCTCCTCGGCCAGCGCCAGGAGCTCTCGGAGCCCCTCGGCGCTCTCCCCAGAGCTCGCGGTGGGGAGAGCCTCGTGGGTGGAGTCAGCCTCTGCCGTCTCCGCCCCAGGAGGCTGGATGGCAGTGGAAGGCAGAGAGCCGGGAGGTTCGTGGAGCGGCTCGAGGAGGGCGGAGAGCCGGATCCCAAGGGCCCTGATGTGGCGCCGTCGCTCGGCTCTGAGCCGCTCGACACCCTCGTGGGTCTCGCTGGCCTGGTGGATGAGCGCAATGAGGGTGTCTGCCCGCGACAGCCACTGGTGCATCTCGGCCGGGGGCGCTGGATCTACCCGGGCCGCGTCCCACTCCTCCCGCCACGCGGCATCGAGCTCCTCCCGCTCCTTGTCCAGGGCCTGCTCATCCGCCCCCTGCTCCTCTAGGAGCTTCTCCAGCCGGTCTAGCTCCGCCTCTAGCTGGGCGCGGCGCTGCACCCGGTCCGCGCTCTGCCTGAGGCGGTCGGAGATGGTGTCTGCCTCGGCCACCTTCTGCTCATAGGATGTGGGCAGGTCGGCGTCCGGGCCCACGTGCTCTGCCCACAGGTGGGCGTCGGCCAGGAGGCCTGGGTCGCCGTCGTGTGTGCCGAGGCCTGGGTCGCCGTGGTGCGAGCCGGGGCCTGGGTCGATGTACCGGCCTCGGATCAGGCGCCACCCGGTATCTCGCAGGTCTCGGGCGGAGCCCAGATCCTCCACGGTGGGGACGTCCTCGGTCGAGCGCAAGCGCCGAAGCTCGGCGCTCACCGCGTCCCTGCCCACGAGCGTCTCCTTGCGCTGCCTGCGCAGATCCCTTGCGCGATCCTCCAGGTCCTGGAGCCGACCTGCGAAGCGATCCACCGTGGCGGCCACGGGGAAGGGGGCGGATCGGAGCTGGTCCAGGTCACCGCCGAACCGGCCCAGGCTGGCAAGCTTGACCCGGCAGCGCTCCTGCTCCTGGCTGGCGCGCTGCTCCTGCTCGGCGAGGCGCGCGTCCAGGTCACCCGCCTGTCTGGCCGCGGCCACCGCCGCCGCAAGGGGGCCCAGATCCTGAGAAGGTGTCCTGGCGCCCTTGAGTCGTCGTCGGAGCAGCTCCAGGCGATGGGCGGCCTCTGCGAGCTCGGCCTCCGCCTCCCTGAGGTCGGCCAGGAGCCCTTCCCGTGATGCAGCGAGCTGGCCCAGGGAGCGCCTGCGGTTGAGCAGGGGCCGGAGGCGCTCGGCCTCATCAATGGACATCTTTGGCCGAATACGGGCCAGGATCTGTCTGGCCTCCTCCCGGGCCTGCCGGCGGATCCCGTCCTGGCGGGCCATGTCCCGGCTGGCCTTTCTCACGGTGCCAATCTCCTGGGAGAGGGCGGTGATGGTCTCCCCGTGGGCCAGGAGCTGCTCGTCGCAGTCGGTTTCCCGGCGCTCCTTCAGGCGCCTGTCCCTCTGGTCCTCCAGGTGCCGCAGGGCGTTCTCGGCGCTCTGATGGCTCTCCAGGGAGCGCCGCCAGGCGTCCTCAAAGCCATCCGGGAGGCGCACGGCGTCGGCCAGCTCATCCAGCCGCCCCAGGAGCTGCCTCCTGGTGGCCAGCAGCGGGAGGACGTTGGACAGGCGCTTGAGGCGGGTCACAGAGCGGGTGAGCTCTCCCCTCCGCTGCTCCAGGCGCGCCAGCTCCTCGCGGGTCTGCGCCAGGGCGGCCCGTCGCTGCGCCCAGTGCTCGGGCCTCAGGCTGTGGGCGCTCATGTCCTGCCGGGCCTGCTTCCAGGCCTTCTTTGTCTTGTTGATCTTGGGGGTGCTCCCACCCTTTTTGTACAGCTTCTCGGCGTGGCCCTCGAGCTCCTGGAGCAGGTCCCGCACCAGGGCTGTCCCGGTTGCGGCGGAGAAGAGCGCCTGGCCCAGGTCTCCGGACTGCTCCAGGAGCTTGCGGCTCCCCTCCACCAGGCGCTTGTGATCGATGCCGTAGAGCCTCTTGAAGGCGGCCTCGTCCACGCCAGCCAGAAAGTGGTTCAGCTCCTCCTGGGAGAGAGGCTCCCCCGTCTCGGCGTGCACCAGGGGGTTCTTCCTGCGCTTGTGCTGCACGAAGGCGAGGCGTTGCCCGTCTGCGAGCCGCAGCTCTCCCCCCACCTGGAGGGCAGGCTTGTTGTGCACGAAGTCCTGGTCCGTGCGCTCCGGGATTCCGAAGAGCCAGCAGGTGAGCGCCTTCAGCGAGGAGCTCTTGCCCGCCTCGTTCAGGCCGTAGATTACGTGGAGCCCTCCTGGCGCGCCCGCCGACAGGTCCAGGGAGAGGTCGGTGAAGGGCCCAAAGGCGATCAGGTCCAGCCGATGGATCCTCATGGCAGATCCCTCTCTGCCAGGAGCCTGGACAGGAGCAGGGCCTTTGCCCTTGCGACCACGGGCCCGATCCAGTCATCTCCCCGGTCCGCCGAGGCCAGGGCATCCTTCAGGAGCTGGCTCGCCTCATCCGGGATGCCCTTCAGCAAGGTCTGCACCTCCTGCTCCAGCCCGTCAACCGCGTCCAGGCGCTCGGGGGTGGAGCGGATCTGCGAGGTCAGGTCGTCCAGTCCGCTCTCCGGCCGGAGGCCCCCACCGGGGAGAAGGCCTGGCCCACCGGGGAGGAGGCTTGGCGGTCTCCATGACAGGAGCACGCGCTCGAGCCAGATCTCCTCGTAGGCAATCTCTGCTGCCAGCACCCGAACAATGTCGGTGAGGGAGTGGTCCGAGAGCATGGGCTCGATGGCGCGGTTACCGGCGACGATCTCCACGCGCAGAGCCAGGGGGCGGCCCTGGGCGCCTTGCCGGGCGTCGGACATGGCGCCCCGGAGGATGGTCATGGCCTCATCCTTGCTCGCGGCCTCGCCCAGGTCCACCTGGATGTGCTCCCAGCGCAGCACGTCCAGCTCCAGCCACTGCAGCGAGCCCGCGCCCAGCTCGTCCACCGTCACCAGCGCACAGCCCTTGGGGCCGGTCTCCCGAGCGTGGCGGCCCTGGATGCAGCCGGGGAACACAATGAGGGGCGACTCCTTGACGACGTCTCGCGTGTGAACGTGGCCCAGGGCCCAGTACTGGTAGCCCCTGGCCTCCAGGTCCTCCACCGTGCAAGGGGCGTACTCGGCGTGGTGCTCCCTGCCGTCCAGGCTGGTGTGCAGCAGGCCGATGTTGTACTGGCCTGCCAGCGCCCTGGGGAAGCTCCGGGCCAGGTTCTTGCTCTGGTGCTTCTTGTCGTAGCTCTGTCCGTGAATGGCGACGCCGTCTCCCACATCCTCCAGGACAACGGTCTGGGGCTGGCGGGCCGACAGCATCCGCATGTTCTCCGGCAGCTCCAGGTTCTTGATGATGCCACCGGAGCTGTCGTGGTTGCCGGTCACTGCCACCACATGGATCCCCGCGCGCCCCAGCCGGCCCATTTGCTTGGCCAAAAAGATGGCGCTGCCAAAGTCCTGCAAGCCCGTGTCGAAGATATCTCCCGCCAGGAGCACGAAGGCGACCTGCTCCTCGATGGCCAGGCTCACCAGGGTCTCGAAGGCGCGGCGGCTGGCGCCTCGGATCGCCTCCACTGGCGCCGTCTCCACCTGGCTGAGCCCCCTCAGGGGGGCGTCCAGGTGGAGGTCCGCGGCGTGAATGAACTTGAACATGGGCGCGCCTCCTGGGCAGAAGGTATATCCCTTTCGGACCCGTGAGCAAGGCTCGGCGAGGTTGGGCCCCTCCACCGGCCTCGCCCGTGGAGGGTTTCGTGGCGAACCGAGGGGGGGTGCAGCGAACCGAGGGGGGGATGACATCACCCCGCGAGTGGTTAGACTTCGGGCAACCCACGCCCCCTGCGGGGGCCCGAGCACCGGGAGGTACTTCATGGCACTTGAGATCGTGGTGACCCACGGCGGAAAAAAGAAGATCGACGCACAGGTGGGTGGCTTCACCATCCACACGGATCAGCACCCCGACCACGGCGGGGACGGGGAGGCCCCGGAGCCCTTCACCCTTTTTCTCTCCTCCCTGGCAACCTGCGCGGGGATCTACGTGGTGGGTTTTTGCCAGGCGAGGGACATCTCCACCGACGGGATCCGACTGGTGCAGGACCACAAGTTCGATGAGAAGACCGGGCGGCTGCTGGGGATAGACCTTCGGGTGGAGGTGCCCCCGGAGTTTCCCGAGAAGTACCACAAGTCGCTCATCAAGGCGGCGAAGTACTGTGCGGTGAAGCGCACCATGGAGGAGCCCCCTCCCATGGAGGTCTCTGTCCGGGTCGCTGGCAGGGGCGGTGCCCCCACCCAGGGTGCCTGAGCTGGCTCACTGCCGTGGCTCAGGCCATCTCCCTTGCGAAGGCGTGCATCTGCTCTGGCCGGGCGAACCTGGGCAGGACGGTGGCAGTCAGCGAAAGAGGCATCTTGTCTCCGGGGCTCAGCTCCGAGAGCCTTCGAGGCTCGGGGTCCTTGTCTCGCTCGGAGCGCGGGAAGATGACCAGGGGGTCGCCCACCCGGGCGTAGCGCCGCTCCACCAGCGCCAGCCCCGTCTGCACCCGGCCAACGGACACGCAGCTCGTGACGTGCCCGATGAACTGCCCCCGCTTGCCTTCGAGGACCTTGTTGCCCGGGTGAATCCCCTTGCCGCCAGGGGTGTTGACCCTGAAGCGCACCACCTCCCTGGTCCAGCTCTCGAGCCAGGCTGTGCAGCGCTGTCGCCCCACGAACCAGGGCTTGTGCATGCGCACGAAGGGGGCGTAGCCCGCCTCCATGGGGTTTATGTCGTGGTCACCTGCCAGCTCGTGGCCGTGCAGCGGCAGGCCCGCCTCGCAGCGAGTGGAGTCCCTGGCCCCCAGCCCGGTGGGCGCCGCTCCCAGGTCCTTGCCAGCGTCCAGGAGCAGGTTCCACAGGCGCGGGGCATGGTCTGGGTGCGGGAACAGCTCGAAGCCCACGTCCTCGCCGGTGTAGCCGGTGCGAGCCACGAGCACGTGTACGTCGTCGAGGGAGCCGGATGTCAGCTCGAAGCGGCCAAGCTGGCGGAGACGCCTGGAAAAGCCCTCGTCCCGCACCAGGCGCAGCATGGTGGGCAGGGAGGCGGGGCCCTGGAAGGCGAGGTCCACCCGGCGCTCGGCGCCCTCTCCCTCGTCCAGCTTCAGGTTCACTATCTGGACCTGGTGCTCGACCCTCTTGATGGGGTGCTGCAGGTCGATCCGAGCGCGGCCCTCGTTCGCCGCCCGGAGCCATGCCTCGTCCTCCTCGGCGTTGGCCGCGTTGACCACCACCATGAAGCGGTCTGGAGCCTCCCGGTAGACGATGATGTCGTCAATGACCCTGCCGTCAGGCGCCAGCAGATAGGAGTAGTGGCACTGCCCGGGCGAAAGCCAGGGGACGTAGTTGGTGGTGACCAGGTCCAGGAAACGCTCCGCGTGCCTCCCGCGCACGGCCAGCACTCCCATGTGGGACACGTCGAAGAGACCGGCGCCAAGGCGCACCGCCCTGTGCTCGGCAGCGATGGAGCTGTACCAAACAGGCATCTCCCAGCCGGCAAAGGGGACGATGAAGCGCTTCTTGGTGAGCTTGAGGTGCTCGGCGTACAGGCAGGTGCGCCTGAGGGGGGGCTCCTCCACGGAGAAGTCGTGCTCTGGCGGCGCGGACTCCTGGGCCATGCCCGCGAGGAGGGCCTCCTGGCCCACGAAGTAGGGCTTGGATGGCTCGACCAGGCCGGGAACGAAGGCCTTGCCAAGCTCCTCACCGGCTGGCTCGGAGGAGGCAACCGCCGGCAGGCGGGCCTCGGCGTCCAGCCGGTCCGCGGCCTCGGCCCCACAGGGGAGCGCCCCTGCCTCCATGAAGCGGGTCCAGAGGTCCTGGGCGTTCTCGCCAGGGGTCACGACGAGGAGGCGGTTCTGGTTGCCAGGCAAGTGGAGCGCCAGGGAGCTCTCCCATTGGCCGACCTTGCCCGGGGCCAGGCCCGACAGGGAGGGCACCGTGCTGGCCAGGACCTCTGGCGCCCGGCTCCCGCGCAGCTCCAGGATGGTGACGTCGGTCGTGTCTGACAGGGGGCGCACCACGGCGGGGCCCTCCACCTTGCGGAGCAGGTCCTCGTCCTGCCTCACGTATCCGTCCGAGAGGGCCCTCAGCCAGGAGGCGACCGCGGCCCCCTGGTCCCCGCGGGTGAGCAGCAGAAAAGAGTGTGGCTCCACCACTGGCACCGAGAGGCGAGCCAGGGCCACCAGGTCCAGGGGGGCTCCCCGGCGGTCCAGGAGCAGCCCGGCGGTGCAGTCGTTTTGCTCCAGGTCCAGGACGTTGCAGGTCAGGGCGCAATGGAGCAGGTTCTCGGCCCTGCCCCCCTCCACGCGGATCGCGGCGGCGTCGCCCAGGTCCCACAGACCGCAGCCCGAGCGGCCAGCCTCCACCTCGTCCTCCACCGAGCCAAAGCGCATTGGGATGCGCCACCTGCCGCGCTCTCCCATGGTGGCAGAGGCGCGCAGGTGGGCGGCGGCCAGGGGGGTCTCTCGGGTGGAGTCAGGTGGTGAAGGATCGGCGACCAGGTGGGGGTAGCTCCTGGT
>JAJRWW010000083.1 GCA_024276595.1 Myxococcota bacterium | reverse complement strand
TGGGTCTCCTCCAGGATCTTCGTCTCGGCCGCCAGGAGCCCCAAAGATGGAGCAGCTCCCGGGCCAGGGGAGGCGCCTCGTCCCCGCTCTCCCTCGCGCTCCTTGCCGCCAGCCCCCTCCAGCTCCTCTTCCAGCTCCTTTGCCAGCTCGCTCTCCTCCATGGCCGCCAGGGCCTGCTCGCCGAGCACCTTGTCCCCATTCACTGTCATCCAGGTGACCTGCGTTGCGATGAGCGTGTCCTCCCCCTCATCGGTCAGGACCTGGTCGCGGGGCTCCCGGGGATGGGCAGAGGTTCGGCGGCCCACGGCAGTACTCCGGGCGTCCTGGGAGTCGATGGCTCCGGCCGCGCTGCGCTGCCGTGGAGACATCTCCTGCTCGGACACACCCTGTCGCCAGGCTGCCAGGGTAACCTTGCGCCTCCTGCGCGCCATCCGGTCCGAGAGCCTGGAGGTGGGACCGCCCATGATCTGCTCCATCAGGTCTCGGACAGTCTCGGGGGGGATGCAGTGGTCGGTGGCGACCTCGTCCAGATCATCGGCCATGGCGCCGGCGGACTGGTAGCGGGAATCCAGGTCCCGAGCCAGCCCCTTGGAGAGCACGGGCAGGAGGTCCTCAGGCACGTCGGGGGCGTACTGCCTCGGATCCGGAATCTCCCCTTCCCGCACTCGCCGCAAGATCTCCAGGTCATCCTTGCCCCAAAAGAGACGGCGTCCAGTGAGGAGCTCGTGCAGGACGATTGCCGAGGCGAACACGTCAGACCTGCCGTCGAGGGGCCTGCCCTCCGCCTGCTCAGGGGACATGTAGCCGAACTTGCCCTTGAGAACTGCGCCAACCGTCTCCATGGAGCGAATGCCCGCTGCGGCCTTGACGATGCCGAAGTCCAGGAGCTTCACCTCTCCGGCCCGGGAGACCATGATGTTGACCAGGTTGATGTCCCTGTGGATGAGCCCCATGGGGCGCCCATGGGGGTCGCACTTGCAGTGGGCATAGTCCAGCGCCCGCAGCACTGCGCGCACCACCATGAGCGCCACCTGCCACGGCAGAGGGTGGCCGAGCTTCTGCGCGCACCTCATGTGCAGGCCCTGCAGGTGCAGCCCGTCCACATACTCCATGGCGATGAAGTTGTGCCCATGCTGCTCCCCGAACTCGAAGACTCTGACAATGTTCGGGTGCTCTAGCTGCGCCGAGAGCCTGGCCTCGTCCACGAACATCTGCACGAAGCCCTTGTCCCTGGAGTGCGCCGGTTTGATTCGCTTGATGACGACCGTGCGGCCAGCGCCATCGCCGCTGTCGTCCGCCTCCTCGCGGGTGGCCCGATACACCTCGGCCATGCCGCCCGTGCCAATGAGCTCGTGGATCCGGTACGGGCCAAATGCCACCGCCGCCTCATCGCTGCAATCGTTCTCTCGGTCACTCAATTGGTCGCCCCGATCAACGCTGAAGAGCTGCCCCGATCACGCCAGCGCCAGCGCCAGCCTGCCATTGTCGCCCACCCAAGCCTCCCCTCATCACTTTATTGACTTCAGTATCTGCTTGGCGTAGCTGGAGTTGTAGCCGCATTTCGGGCAGAGCTGTATGTAACGGCTCAAGGCGGCCTTTGCCTGAGCCTTCTTGCCCATCTCGTTTTGTGCCACACCCAGGTAGAACCACGGCTCCACAACGGAGCCATCCAAAGAGGTCGCCCTGGTTGCGGTCGCAGCCGCCTTCCTGTTGGCGCCGGAGTGCAGGTAGGCCTTGGCCTTTGCCCCGAGGATCTTGGCCAGGACCTTCCGTGCTGTGGGCTCCGACGGATCCAGCTTCAGAGCCTTCTCCGCCATGGCCCTGGCCTTGAAGCGGTTCCGCGACAGTAGCCTGGATGCCTCTGCCGCGAGCTTTGCCGCCTCGCCAGCGACGGCCGGGGCCATGGCGGCCGGGGCCATGGCGGTCGGGGCCATGGCGGTCGGGGCCATGGCGGCCGGAGCCATGGCGGTCGGGGCCATGGCGGCCGGGGCCATGGCGGCCGGGGCCATGGCGGCCGGGGCCATGGCGGCCGGAGCGGAGCTGCTCCCGAGGACCGGATCCTCCTTGTATACCTGCGCGAGGAGAGCGCTGTCGTGGCCATCCGTCCTCCGGCTGCCGCCAGTGTCACCGCCTCGGGCGTAGGGGTTGATCTTCAAGACCAAGAGATAACCT
The DNA here is from genome assembly GCA_024276595.1 of Myxococcota bacterium. Classification (GTDB taxonomy): domain Bacteria; phylum Myxococcota_A; class Polyangia; order HGW-17; family JAJRWW01; genus JAJRWW01. Next base: position 398 of record JAJRWW010000083.1, on the reverse strand, counting down.
CCTCCTGCCAGAACCAGCAGGAGCAGGAGGAGACCGACCAGCATCAGGCGTTTGCGGCGAGCCTTGGGGTGAAAGTCGTCCAGATCGGAGAAGTCGTCGTGCTCTTCGGCAAAGTCCTGGTCCGAAGAGAAGAACTCGGACTCTCCGCCTTGCTGGATCCGCAGGCCGCCAAAGGGTGTGGACTGGAGCGCGTCCCCTGCGGTCTCCTGGGCGGGCTCGGGCTCGGGCTTCGCCACCGGAGCAGGGGCGGGCTCGGGCTCGGGCTCGGGCTCGGGCTTCGCCACCGGAGCAGGGGCGGGCTCGGGCTTCGCCACCGGAGCAGGGGCGGGCTCGGGCTTCGCCACCGGAGCAGGGGCGGGCTCGGGCTTCGCCACCGGAGCAGGGGCGGGCTCGGGCTC
>JAJRWW010000082.1 GCA_024276595.1 Myxococcota bacterium | reverse complement strand
GGTCGTGGTGGGCGACGTGACCTGGAGAACGCTCCTGCCAAGGGTGCGCCGCGCCTTTGGTCGCTGGCGGGGCAGGCGCACCGCTTCGAAGATGAGCGGTCACAAGCTCCGGCCAGTGTCTGGGCGGCTCCTTGTGGTGAACCGCCCGGGGGCTCCCCAGTCGGTGCTACGGGTGGGAGAGGTTGGCCCCGCCCGCAACCACAAGGACATGGTGGGGCTGCTGGTGATGAACACCATCTTGGGGGGATCCTTCTCCAGCCGCATCAACATGAGCCTGAGGGAGAAGCACGGCTACACCTACGGCGCCCACTCACGCTTCTCGTTCAGTCGTCGACCCAGCCCCTTCGAGGTCTCCACCTCGGTCAAGACGGCGTCCACAGGGAGGGCAATCAGGGAGATCCTGTCCCTTTTGCAGGGCATGGTGAAGGGCGGGGTGACCCCGGCGGAGCTGGACCTGGCCAGGTCGTTCCTGTCCGTCTCGGTGAGCGGCTGGTTCGTGACCAACGGTGGGGTCGCCCGGGCGGTCTCGCGCCTGTTTCTTTACCAGCTTCCAATGGATTTTTGGTCGAAGTTCCCCGGTCGCGTCAAGGGAGTCACCGCAGCAGAGGTGGCCCGGGTGGCCCGGGCGCACCTGCACCCCGGCAGGATGAAGGTCGTGGTGGTGGGCGACATGTCCGCCCGGGTGCCGCCGCTGGATGGATCCAGGGGTCCGGTGACCCTCCTCCAGCAGCTCTCCAGGCTCGGCCTGGGCACGCCGAAGCTGGTAAAGCCATAGCGTCGAGCGCCACGGCGTCCGGGCTGCACCCAGGCTTACCTCTGCCAGGCCACAATGTGCTATTGTGCCGGTCCATGAGCTCCCAGGTGAAGCGATCTCCCGTGGTGTTGCTTGTCGTGCCCTTGGTCGGAGCGGCCCTCGGCCTGTCTGCCTGCCCCAAGATGAAGAAGCGCTCCGAGTACAACGCCATGCTCTGGACCGCCGAGGTGAACGAGAACGTCGAGCGTATCTACCAGGGCCTGGCCCGCCACAGGGCTCGCGCCAAGGACAAGGCTGGCTACAGGTTTCCATCGGCCGGTCCCACCCCGGCGCACGTGCCCTGCGGCAAGAGGCCCCACCCGCCGGACCCGAAGCTCTGGCAGGCGGAGGGCTGGCGGGCGCTGGGCTTCTCCATCGGGGAGAAGTTCCGCTACCAGTACCAGGTGATCTCCGTGGGGGTCGGTCCCAAGGCGCGGTTCGTGATTCGTGCCCACGCGGACCTGGACTGTGACGGGATCTACTCCACCTACGAGCGCAAGGGGACCATCGGCTCCAGGGGCAAGCTCGTGGACGGTCTGCTCGACTGGGACAAGGCCAAGGAGCTGGAGTAGCCATGCGCATCTCGGTGCTCGGCGGCGCCGGAGAGATCGGTCGCCACGTGGTAGAGCACCTGCTCGAGCGCAGCGACGTGTCGGTGATCGTCGCCGATGTGCGGGAGGAGAGCGGCGCACGGCTCGCTCAGAAGCTCGGCCCACGGGTCTCCTTTCACCAGATGGACGCGGGCAGGGCTCGCACGGTCATCCGAGCGGTGGAGCGCTCTGCGGTGGCCATCAACTGCATCGGGCCGGCCTACCGGTTCGCCCTCCCCATTGCAAAGGCGGTGCTGGACGCGGGGGTCTCCGGGGTGGACATCTGTGACGACGCAACCCCCGTGGAGGGGCTGCTCGCCCTGGACGCCAAGGCCCGGCGCCGAGGGCTGGTCTACCTCACGGGCATGGGCTGGTCTCCCGGCATCACGAACCTCCTGGCCCTCAAGGCCTCCCGCCAGCTCGACCGCACCGAGGCCATCCACGTGCGCTGGCTGGGCAGCGCGGCGGACGCCTCTGGCGTCGCCGTAATAAAGCACCTGCTCTACTGCGCGGTGGGCAACGTCCCCTGCTTTCGTGGGGGCAAATGGATTCGAGTCCCTGCCCTCTCCGAGCCCGAGGTGGTGCAGTTTCCCTACCCGCTGCCTGCCATCTCGGTGGCCCACACCGGGCACCCTGAGCAGGTGACCCTTCCGCGGACCATCCCCGCCGACGAGGTGACGTGCAAGGGCGCAGTGCTGCCGCGTCTGGCCATGGAGGCCGTGCGCGTTTCCTCCCGGCTGAAGCTCATACGCGACGACATCGCCATCGAGCAGGCCGCGGCCCTGATCCACCGCGCTGGCGCCCTGCTGCACCCCAACCTGGCGCGGCGAATCAGCGGCACCCAGCGCTCTGCCGCGCGGGTGGACGTGATCGGGGTCAAGGGCGGTCAGCGGCGGGTGATCACCTACTCCCTCATGGACAGGATCCAGCGCATGACCGCGGTCCCGGCCGCGGCGGCGGCCCTGGGCATCGTGCGCGGCTCGGTGGGCTCGGTGGGAGTGCGCTCCCCTGAGCAGGCCGTGGATCCAGAGCCCTTCCTGGAAGGGCTGGCCCAGCGCGGGGGGGTGATTCACGAGCACCACCTGGACCCGGATGAAGAGACCCCATGAGCCACTCCAGGGCAGGAGCCAATGTGGCTACCAAGTTGGCGCAACCCCCTGTGTCTGTAAACCAAGTTGGCACAAGAGATCCCAGTCGCTCTGCCTGTCCGGCCATGAGAGTAATACTCTCAGCAGGTTGGGCCCAGTCCGGGCTGCTCTACGGTGAGACATGGGCTGGATCGTAACTTGCAGGTAGTCCTGGTGAGAGACGCTGCAACCGCTGACCCTGGGTCCGAGCCGACGGCGGGCTTGAGTGACGGCGGAGTTTTGGTTATAACATAGGCCGATGGCTCCATCGGCTCACCAGAGGAGGATACCCATGAAGACGCTGCCCAAAGCCCGGTTGAGACTGATCGGGTTCGCGGCCACCAGCCTGATCCTGATCTTCACCCTGGCCTGCATCAACAGGCCCATGAAGAACGCCACGCCGGATCCGTCCATCGGCTCGGTGATCTCCATCCCGCAGTCGGCAGAGCGGGACGTGGACATGCTGTTCATCATCGACAACTCGGGCTCCATGGCTGGGGAGCAGGCCACCATGCGGGCCAACTTTCCTGCGCTCATGCAGACCCTCAAGGATATGCCCGGTGGCCTCCCCAATGTGCACCTGGGCGTCATCAGCACCGACCTGGGCACCGGCATGTTCGACATCACCTACTGCTCGGACGTGATCGGCGGGGACGCGGGCAACCTCATGACCAACAACTGCCCTAACCTGGCAGACGGCGCCAAGTACATCGTGGACGTGGAGCCCACTGGCTGCGACATCACCAAGGATGTGAACAACCAGTGCTCGTCCCACACCTGTGGCCAGAGCAACTGCGCCCACGAGCCCAGCACCTCGTTTGTCGAGGACTCTGTCACGGGCTGCCCCCGGTGCCGCAACTACTCCAACCAGTCGCTGGAGGACCTCTTCTCCTGCGTGGCCGACCTGGGCACCGGTGGCTGCGGCTTCGAGCAGCACATGGAGGCCATGTACAAGGCGCTGGATCCCTCCAATACAAACAACGTCGGCTTCATCCGGGAGAACGCCTTCCTGGCCATCATCTTCCTCACGGACGAGGACGACTGCTCCGCCTCCAACCCGCAGCTCTTCGACACGGCCCAAGACAGCCTGGACTCCACCCTGGGATACCTCACCTCCTACCGCTGCTTCGAGTTTGGCGTCACCTGTGACATCAACTCCCGCACGGCCCAGGGCACCCGGCAGAACTGCGTTCCACGCGACGATGCAGGGGCGCTGCTGCACCCCATCAATCGCTACATCGACTTCCTCCAGGCCCTCAAGGATCCGCAGATGCTGGTCGTGGCCGCCATCGCCGGCCCTGTCACCCCCAGCCCCTCGGGCGGCGGGTTAAACGCGGTGGTGGGCATGGGCGACGACTCCAAGCCCGAGCTGCAGTATAGCTGCACCACCGCCATTGACGGCGCAGTGCCCACCATCCGGATCTATAACCTGGTGTCTGCCTTTACGGACGAGGAGGCCATGGCCTCCTGGGCGTACTCATCCATCTGCTCCGCGGACTACACCACGGCGCTGGCTGGTATCGGCAACAAGATCCGCGACATCCTGGAGTTCCAGTGTTTGCCCTCGCCCTTGAAGGGCTGCGCCGACGTGGGCGTGGAGTTCGGCTCCCCCAGGGCTCCCAACCAGTGCGCCATCAACTCGCAGTGCCTGGCAGAGTGCGAGGTCTCCGACGTGTTCAACCGTGGGCTCCCCGATGAGGCGCAGTACGAGGTGCCCCCCTGCCTGGAGATCGCCCCGGACGGCAGCCGGATGCCCGGGAACATCGACAGGACCCTGGCCTACGCCAACGGCCACCCGCTGGAGCGAGACTCCAGCCTGCCCGTGGCCGCGTGCTGGCACATCAACTACCAGGAGAACTGCCCGGACTCCAACTACGCGGAGATCATCATCTCCCGCACCACGGACCCGCCGCCCCGCTCCTTCTCCAACGTGGCCTGCAAGCAGATCTCCCGCGACGAGCAGCTCTGCAACGACCTGCAGGACAACGACGAGGACTGCCTGGTGGACCAGGACGACCCCTGCTGCCAGAACGCTGCCAACTGCACCCTGTGATCCCTGGCTCCTGAGCCTCCCCTGGCCGGCCTCCGGTCCCCTGCTCCTCCTCTGCCCCTACCTTCGAGCTGTGCGCTGCTCCCCGGGAGACAGCGCCCAGGCGCCCTCGGCTCCCCTGCCCGGTGTCGGTGAAGTTGTCAGTCAGGTCAGGGCACAGTACACTTTCATGGTGACAGCAGTGGAGCCCTGAGCGTGAACGAGCAGCACGTCCTGGTGGTGGATGATGAGCCGGGGGTGCGGGAGACCTTGGGCGAGACCCTGCGTCGCCACGGATACCTCGTCTCAATCGCCGCCACCGCGGAGCAGGCCCTGGAGGCCCTTGAGGGCCCGGTGAGGCCAGGGATCCCCCCCGTTGGAGTGGTGCTCTCGGACATCCGGATGCCGGGCATGGGCGGAGAGGCCCTGCTGGACCGGCTCATCGCCGACCACCCGGAGGTGACGGTCATCATCATGTCGGCCTTTGGGAGCGAGGACGAGGCCATCGACCTGATAAGGAGGGGCGCCTATGACTACGTCTCCAAGCCCATCGGCCGGGTGAACGAGGTGGTGCTCACCCTTCGCAAGGCCGAGGAGCGGGAGCGGCTGAAGCAGGAGAATCGGCGGTTGAGGCAGGAGCTGGGCCAGGTCACCATCGGCTTCGCAGGCTTTGTGGGGCGCTCGGGGGCCATGCAGCAGGTCTTCGAGACCATTCGCAAGATAGCCGAGTACAAGACCACGGTGCTCATCACCGGGGAGTCTGGGACCGGCAAGGAGCTGGTGGCTCGAGCCCTGCACTCGGAGAGCCCCCGGGCCCTGGCGCCCTTTCTACCTGTGAACTGCGGGGCGCTTCCGGGAAGCCTGCTCGAGTCGGAGCTCTTCGGACACAGGCGGGGCGCCTTCACCGACGCCACCCGCGACAAGCGTGGCCTTTTCGAGGAGGCGGACAGGGGCACCCTGTTTCTGGATGAGATAGGGGAGCTGCCCCTGGAGCTGCAGGTGAAGCTCCTGCGGGCGCTGCAGGAGGAGACCATCCGCCGCCTCGGGGAGAATCGCGACCGGAAGCTGGATGTGCGGGTGGTGGCAGCCACGGTGCGAGATCTGCCCGCTGACGTGGCGGCGGGGCGGTTTCGAGAGGATCTCTACTACCGCCTGAACGTGCTCTCGGTCCACCTCCCCCCCCTCCGCGACAGGCTCGAGGACGTGCCCGAGCTGGCGGCCCATTTCCTGGCTCGGACAAACGACCGGTTGAGCCGCAGCATCGGGCGGATACACCCGGATGCCATGAAGCTGCTGGTGGAGCACCGCTGGCCGGGAAACGTGCGGGAGCTGGAGAACTGCATCGAGCGTGCGGCAGTGCTCTGCGACGGTGATGAGATCCTCCCTGGAGACCTGCCGGAGACGCTCGGGCAGAGCCCTGGCGGTGCGGATCCGTTGCTGGTCGATGGGGATCTTTCGATAAAGCGCGCCGTTCGTCGGATCGAGCGGCGGCTCATCCGCCAGGCTCTCCTGCAGACAGGGGGGAACCGCACTCACTCCGCCAGGCTCCTGGAGATCAGCCACCGGACCCTGCTTTACAAGATGAAGACCTATGATCTCACGGACCTTTGACACGGCGTGGCCTCCCCACGCGCGGCCGCTTCCGAGGGCTCCCCAGCGCCAAAAGGTCGCTTTTGTTGACGAGGTCGCCCAAAGAGGGTACCGTGTAGGACAAGGTAGCATAAGGTGCGATAAAGTGCATGGCTCACGAACAGTCGATTCCGCAATGATCTCCGGCGAGGGATCCCATGGCTGACAACTGTGTTGGCCTGGACATCGGGAGCTCTTCCATCAAGGTCGTCCAGGTCAAGGAGGGCAAGAGAGGAGTGGAGCTCAGAAACTTCGGCCTGGAGCCCATCCCCTCCCAGTCCATAGTGGACGGCGCGATAATGAACCAGGGCGCGGTGGTGGACGCCATTCGCAGCCTGTTTGGCCGGCTGCGCATCCGCGAGAAGAGGGTGGCCATCGCCGTTGGGGGTCACTCGGTGATAATCAAGAAGATATCGGTGCCTCCCATGACCAAGGGAGAGCTGGAGGAGCAGATCCAGTGGGAGGCCGAGCACCACGTGCCCTTTGATCCCCACGACGTGCAGATAGACTACCAGGTCCTCTCCGAGGACAACGCCCAGGGCCAGATGGACCTGCTGCTGGTGGCGGCCAAGAACGAGCTGCTCAACGACTACGCCGCCGTGGTGCGTGACGCCCAGCTAAAGCCGGTGGTGGTGGATCTCTCCGCCTTTGCGGTGCAGAACGCCTACGAGAGAAACTACGGCTTCGACCTGGATGGCTCGGTGGCGCTGATCAACGTGGGCGCGTCCATCTCGACCATAAACATCGTGCTCGACGGGGTGACCACCTTCACCCGAGAGGTGACCATCGGGGGGAACGCATACACCGAGGAGATCCAGAAGCAGATGGCCGTGGGCTACGAGGAGGCAGAGGCATTCAAGGTGGGCGCCGTCTCACCCATGGCAGGGGAGGTGGTCCCAGGGGATGTGGACCGGGTCCTCAGCCAGGTCTCCGACCTGGTGGCAGGGGAGTTCCAGCGCTCCCTGGACTTCTTCCTGGCCACCACCGCGGGCGCTGAGCTCTCCAAGATAATCCTCAGCGGCGGCAGCGCCCAGGTGAGCTCCCTGCAGCGCGCGGTGCAGGCCAAGTCGCACATGGAGGTGGAGGTCATGGATCCATTTCACAACGTGACCATCGATGACACCCGCTTCGACATGCCCTACCTGCGGGCCCACGCGCCGCTGGCGGCGGTGGCGTTCGGCCTGGCCCTGCGCAGACCTGGAGACGACCTATGATTCGCATCAACCTCCTTCCGTACAAGGAGTCCACGCTGATCCAGTGGGGTCAGCGGCAGGTGTTGATCTACGTCGTGGCGGTGATCCTGGCGGGCGTTGCCTGCTACGTGTGGGCGCAGCGGCTGCCCGACCCGGAGAAGAAGAAAAAGGCTCTCGTAGCCCAGCGGGTGCAGTACGAGACCAGGACCAACGAGGTAAGGGCCAGCAAGTCCTGCAACCAGCGGCGCTACAGGAAGAAGATCCGCAAGGCCAACCGAAAGTACAAGGCCATCGACAGGCTCATCTTCTCCAGGCGCACTCCCAAGTACGTGCTGAGGGAGCTGATGCGCATTCTGAGCGAGGCGTGGGGGCCCACCCTCAAGGCCTCGCTCGCAGGGAAGGACAAGCGAACGCTCTTCAACGCCAACTGGGACCCAACGTCGGTCTGGATCACCAGGTTCGACGAGAAGGCAAACCAGCTCAAGCTGGAGGGTGGCGCCAAGGCGATGGACGACATAGCCGAGTTCTGGCGTCGGCTCCAGGTATCTGCCTACTTCCGCAAGGTGGACCTGGAGAAGTTCAAGAAGGTGGGCAAGACCAAGGACGGCAAGGACACCTACCTGGAGTTTTCCATTATTGCCGAGGTCATCTACTGAGGACGAAGGGTCGAAATGGACAAGCTCTTTGAAAAGATAGCCCGGCTCCACACGGCAATAAAGCTGGGTATCCTGGCGGCCACCCTGGTGCTCATCTTCGGGGTCTTCTACTTTGCTTTTGCAGGGGGCTCTGCGGCCAAGTCGGACGAGACCAAGGAGAGGGCCAACCTCAGGCGGGCCAAGGAGGAGCTGGCCCTGGCGGAGCGGAATCAGGCAGAGAAGGTGAGACAGTGCGAGCTGCTGAAAAGAAAGCTCAAGAAGGCCCGGCGCAAGATGCGCAAGTTTCGGGGGATGCTTCCAGACAACCCCTCCGTCTCCATGCTCATCAAGGACCTCAAGGCGCGCCTGTCGGGGCTGGCCCTGGTGGAGTACAACCGCAGGGAGGAGATCCGAAAGAAGATCTACGCGGAGATCCCGCTGGACATCGTGGTCAAGGGCCCCTTCCATTCGGCGCTCAAGTTCTTCCACGAGGTGAGCACCATGCCCAGGATCGTCAACGTCACAGACGTGAGGTTGGAGAACCCGAAGCTGGTGCTGGGGCGCCCCTCCATGGACATCTCCTTCAGGGTGTCCACCTTCCGTTATCGAAAAAGGCGCCGGCGTCGGGCCAAGCACAGCAAGGGCAAAAAGGCCAGCAAAACCGCTAGGGGTGGGCACTGATGCGAGTACCTCAGCCGAGCTTGTGGGCCTTTGCCCTCTGCGTACAGCTCATGGTGGTGGGCTGCGGCGACGATGTGAAGCGCAAGAGCACAAGGGGCGCCGCTGGCGTCAAGAAGCGGGTCTCCTCCAACCTGAAGAAGGTGGGGACCCCCTCGCCAGAGCTGCACGCAGACGCGGTCAAGGCCAGGAAGAAGAAGCGCAAGAAGCGCAGCAGGAGGCTGGTGGGTACAGAGGACCTCCCGACGCCGGACGCCTTCACCGAGCGGGACTTCGTGGAGAATGAGCAGGAGAGCCGGGATCCTTTCCGGAACTACCTCATCAAGACGCCCATAAAGGAGGGCGGCCCCCTCCCCGTGGGGGACACCGTCTACCTGAAGGACTACCCGGTGGCAGAGCTCAAGCTGACCGGCATAGTGGGAAACAGGAAGCGCTACGCCATGATCCGGGATCCGCGCACCGGGCGAACCAGCATCCTGCAGAAGCGGGACATCATCGCCAAAGAGCGGGCGAGAATCTACGAGATCAACCGCGATCACCTGGTGCTGCTCATCCCGCGCATCCGGCCAGGCAAGAAGCAGATCGTCGAGCGGGCCACCATGTACGTGGACGTAAGTAGAAAGATCGTAGACATCGGGAGCGACACCCTGCGACCGGACGAGTCCGGCATCCGCTTCTCCTATCCCAGGAGGGGTCGTCGCTCCCAGCGGGCCAAGGAGCCATGAGATGACCATGTCTGGGAAGACCCGAGTCCTGTTCGGTCTGGCGCTCGCCGTGGGCCTTGTGGCCTTGCACGCTGATGCCAGAGCCAGGTCCTTCAACCTGGTGAGCAAGATCACCTACCAGGAGAAGGGAGGCGTGACCACGGTGGTCATTCATGGCGCCAGGCAGCCCACCTTCACCGTCTACAAGCTACAGCACCCCAGGCGCCTGATAGTGGACCTCGCCAACACCAAGGTACAGGGCTACGAGGATCCTCTGGAGGTGGAGACCTGGGCAGTGGGGCTCGTCACCGTGAGCCGCTTCGTCGACAGCAGAGCGGTCATCGCCAGGGTGGTCATCGGCTTCAGGCGCAAGGCCAGCTACAACGTCCGTGCCTCTGGCAACAGGGTGATCGTTCGGGTCATGCCGGCGTCACGGCCGCCCCGAAAGGTCTCCTCCTCTGGGGCCGACCTGGAGCGAGCTCGCCGCCTGCGTCTGGAGGCGGGCCGCATGGCCGCCCGAGCCGCAGAGCACAAGCGCTCTGCTGCGACCATGGCCAGGCGCGCCGCCCAGGCCCTCTCCCGAGCCAAGGCGGCTGCAGGGGCCACTCGGCGCAGCGCCCTGGCAGAGGCCCGTCGCCTCGAGGCGGAGGCCCATCGTCGGCGCATGGCGGCGAGCATCCTGCAGATTCGCGCCGCCGCAAGCCTGGCCAGGGCGCGGAAGATGGCGGCGCGCCTGCGCCAGCGGGCTCGATCCTTTGCCGCTCGCCTCAAGACCGAGGCGGAGCGGCTCCGCACCAGGGCCGAGGCACAGAAGCGAGGCGCCGAGGCGCTGGCGCGGAAGGCCGCGGTGGCCCTCCTGCGGGCGCGCAAGGAGGCCAGCGCCACTCGCGCGGCCGCCCTGGCAAGGGCCAGGCACCTGCAGCGAGAGGCCGTCGACCTCAAGAACCGCGCGAGCCGTACCCTCTCCAGCGCCATGTCCAAGGAGAGGGAGCTGCACCGCCTGCTGGCCTCGGCCAGGGTGCGGCTCAAGGAGGCCCACCAGAAGGCCCAGGCGGTGGAGGCGGCGGCCAGGGAGCGGGCACAGAGGCGCCTCCGCGCGGCGCGGCGGGTGCTCTCCAGGGCCCAGGTGGCCGCCCAGCTCCTCAGGCACGAGGCGGCCCACGCACGGCTCTCGGTGGCCCTGGCCAGCAGGAGGGAGAGAGACGCCCTGCTGGCCGCAGCGGCCGCGCGGGCAAAGGCCCGAAAGCTCCTGGCAGAGGCCAGTGAGCTCGAAAGGACCGCGCGCACGAGCGCCAAGAGGCTCACCCAGGAGGCGAGGGGTCGGGCCCGGCTGGCCCGGCGTGCGGCCCGGCTGGCCCGGCGCCAGGCCCGGGCCGCCCTGCGGCAGGCCAGGGCCCTCAGGCGGCGGGCGCGACGCACCCGCGTGCAGGTGGCCTCGGCCCGAAGGAAGGCCGCGGCGGCCGTCAAGGCGGCGCGCCGGGCCCGCGCCAGGCAGGTCCTGGCTCAGCAGACCATGGAGAGGATCCGGAGAGTAGCCGCCAGGTATGCAGTGGCGCTGGGTCGAAGCCGCAAGGAGCTGGAGGCGCTGCGGCGCACCAAGGCCAGTGTGCGCGGCGAGCTCTCCCGGCTGCGTCGCGCCGCGGCGGCCGCGCGGGCATCTCTGAAGGCAGCCCGCAGACAGGCGGCCAAGGCAAAGGACGAGGCAGCCCTCTATGGGCGGATCTCTGCCCGACACAAGAAGATACAGGCGAGCCTGGCCCTGGCCAGGAGGAGCCTCCGGGCGGCGCGCAGCCGCCTCGCAGCGGCCAGGAGCTCTGCAAAGCGCGAGGAGGCACGCAGGGCGCTCGCCGCTGCCGCGAGGCGGCAGGTGGAGCTGCAGGTGCGGCGCTTGTCGCTGGCGCGGGAGCGGGTGCGCGCCAGCAAGCGCCTGCTGGAGGTGCGGATCACCCAGCTCGCCGCTAGGCACAGAGCTGCCCAGGCAGCCAGAAAGCAGGAGCTGCGGCAGCGGCGCCTGCTTCGCAAGGCGGTGAAGCGCGCAGCCCGGGAGAGAACCAGGGCGGTGGCGCTGGCGCGGCGAGAGCGGCGGCGATCCGAGGCCCTCGCCAGGGCGCGGAAGCGGCTGGAAGGGATGACGCGAAGGCTTCGCAAGGCGGTCTCTGACCAGCTTGCCCGCAAGCGGGCCATCGACTCGGCCCTGGCCAGGCTCGGCAAGCTGCGGGTCTCCCAGGGGGAGCGGGCCAGCAAGCAGCGAGCCCGGCTCCTTCGGGAGCTGGAGCGGCTGCGCGTCCTGCAGCAGAAAAGGAGCCGAGCCCTTGCCAAGATGCGCAGCCGGCTCAACAGGGCGCGCCAGGAGACATCCAGCAGGTCCCTGGCCCTGGCCAAGGTGCAGCGGCTGGCCACCCGGGCCAACAGCGCCAGGCGGCGGAGCGCCGAGGAGGCGAGGCGGGCCATGGAGGATCTGAAGCTCGCCAGGGCCACCCTCGAGGCCGAGCGGGCCAAGATCGCTCGAATGCGCGCGGCGAGGCGCACCCTGGCAGCGGCTCTCGCCAAGGCGAGGTCCTCGGTGAGGGTGGCCAGGTTGGCGGTGGGCAAGATCAGGCGCTCCCGGGCGCAGAGCGAGCGCACCCTGGCGCGGGTGCAGCGGCGCCTCAGAAAGGAGCAGCGTCTCCTGGGGCGGCTGCGTCGGCAGATGGAACGGGAGTCTGCCCTGGCGCAGTCACGCCGGCGGGCCGCGGCGGCGCGGCTGGTGGCCATAGAGGCAAAGATTCGGGAGGCAGCCAGGCGGCATCGGACCAGGGCAATGGTGCGTCTCAGCAGGGAGTCGGCCCGCGCCGAGCGCAAGCTCAAGGCTCGCCTCGAGCGAATGGAGCAGCGGAGCCGCCGGCTGGTCCGGGAGCTGGAGGCCAAGCGCAAGCAAAAGCGCCTTCTCGAGGCTCGGCTGCGGCGAGCGGCCCGGCGGGCGGCGAAGAGGCTCAAGTCAACGCGCCTGGAGGCCAGGGCGCTCAGGGCTGCTGCCCTCCGGGAGGCCCG
>JAJRWW010000747.1 GCA_024276595.1 Myxococcota bacterium | reverse complement strand
GTGGTCAACAATCTGGTAGGTCAGCAGGATGTCGTGATAAAGTCACTGGGTAAGGCGCTCTCCGGGGTGCCTGGCATCGCGGGGGCCACCGAGCTGGGTGGCCGCCGCACCGTGCTCGTGCTGGATATCGCGGCTCTGGTGGACGAGGTGATCACCGGCTAGAGCCCTTGAGCAAGCCCGGCGGTCTGGCAGGCGGGAGTGATCGCCACCGAGCATCCCCTGTCCGCCCCGGTGGGTGAGCCATCGAGCCTCAATGAGCAGAAAACGCACAGAAAACGAAAACCCCATCCCACCGGACCTGGTCACCTCCTCGGGGCCCACAGGCGTGGTTTCGGGCGATGACTGGGATCGGCTCTTCGGCGGCGACGAGGACACCGAGTCCTTTGCGTACGAGTACACGGAGGAGGACGATGACCAGGCCGCCCCGGTTTCCACCCGCTACCTGGGTTTTCGTCTGGGCCAGGAGCACTTTGCGGTACCCATATTGAACCTCTCCGAGGTGGTGCGTTACCAGGAGATAACAGCGGTCCCGAGGGTGCGTCCCTTTCTTCGCGGCATCATCTCGGTGCGTGGGACCATCGTACCCATCGTGGATCTTCGGATGCGCCTGGCTCAGGGCTCTGATGCGCGTGAGCGCACCTTGGTGGCAGGGGCCGGGGCGACGGCGAGCGCAGGAGGCGACGGCTCCGGTCCCGGCGTGCCGCAGGCGAGGGTCCGGCCGGGGAGCTCGGCTCGCCGCGTGCTCATCACCAGGCACGACGAGGACGTCTTCGGCCTGCTGGTGGACGAGGTCTCGGACGTCTTCGTGGCTGAGGAGGGTGAGGTGGAGCCCCCGCCCGCCACGCTTCCCAAGAGGCTCCTGGAGGTTGTGACGGGCATTGCCCGGGTGGAGGGTCGCATTCACACTGTGCTGGACGTTCCAGCGGTTCTGCGCTTCTCGGCGGTGGCTCCTGGTCCGGGCGACGTACAGGAGGGTCATTGAGCTGGCAGCGCAGATGGGCTCAGCCCAGTGGCTCCGCGGCAGACCGACAGCTAGCCGTGTTTGTAATCGGTGAGCTGGAGTATGCCGTCGACATCATGCGCATCAGCCAGATAGTTCAGGCACGCCCCAGTCGTCCGGTTCCCGGCACTCCCGACTACATCGAAGGTGTCGTGGAGCTGCGCCAGGCGGTGATACCGGTGGTGGATCTGCGCAGCCGTTTCGGCCTGGAGCGGGCGCCGGTGACTCGCCGCAGCAAGCTGATCGTCGTCCGACTCGAGGACAAGCTCGTGGGGATGGCCGTAGACAGAGTGATAGGCATGATCCGCGTGAGCCAGGGGGCCATCAGGCGCACGCCAGAGTGGATCACTGGCGCCGAGTCGAGGGTCTTCGTGGGGGTTTGCCGTCGGGATGACCATCTGGTGCTGGTGGTGGACCTGGACGCGCTGCTCACATCGGACGAGAAGCTGGAGCTGGGGCGTGTGCGTCTCGACAGCGAGCGGGACTGGTCAGGGAGCGAGCTGGCGCCGGAGCGGGTGGAGGAGGGAGGCTCCGATGTGGACGACTGGTGGGAGAGCGATTGAGCATGAGCGAGCTCCAGGTGCTCATCGCCCACGACAGCGAGGACATGGCCGCGGAGATCCGCCTGGCACTGGCGTCACACGTGGAGCGAATGCGCGTGGTGGCCGACGGCCGTGAAGCTCTTTCCGGCTTGCTCAGGGAGCACCCGCGGGTGCTGGTCGTGGACGTGGGGCTGCCTCTGCTGGCGCCCTTCGAGCTGTGCGAGCACATCGCAACGGCGGGCCTGCGCACCAGGGTGGTGCTGGTGGCGTCGGTCTACGACCGCACCCGGTACAAGCGACGTCCCTCCTCCCTGTACGGGGCGGACGACTATGTGGAGCAGCACCACATCCACGACATGCTGCCGGGGAAGGTGGTGCGTCTCATGTCCGGGGAGCGGGGCCCGGTGGATGTGCAACCAGGGCAGGTGGACCCGGTGGCGGCGGCCCGGGTGCGGGACGCGGCGGACGCCATGCTCCAGATCCGATTCGACGACCCCGAGCAGGGCCTCCGGCGGGCGGCCCGGCTTTGCGAGCTGCTGGTGGCAGACGTGACGCTCTACAATGGCCAAACCCTCGAGTCTCTGAGCCGCCCGGAGGACGCTCCCCCAGGGCTCACAGACGACCTGGAGGAGGCACGAGAGATCTTTTGCAGACTGGTACCTGAGGAGATTCGTGGCTCCACCGACTGGATCGGGGCTCAGTTCTCTCGGTGGCTGGAGCGGCGGCGCGCTCCTGTGACAGGCGGTGGGCAATGAGCGTCACCGGAGGAGATGGTGTCCCTTTTTCCGACAGGGACTTCGCGGCCATCAGGGATGTCATCACGGGGTACTGCGGCATTAGCCTTTCAGACGACTACCACGCGCGGTTGCGGCGAGTCGTGATGACGCGCATGAGCCGCTGCGGCATGGACACGGTAACAGACTATCTGCGCCTCCTCTCCCCGACCATGCCCGAGAGCGGGGAGCTCTTGCGCCTGGTGGAGGAGGTCGCCAACACCGAGACCTACTTCTTCCGGGAGGACTTCCAGCTCCAGGCGCTGGCTCGGGATATCCTCCCTGAGCTGATCAAGCTCAGAGAGCCTCGCCGTCGCCTCAGCCTGTGGAGCGCCGGGTGCAGCTCGGGGGAGGAGCCCTATACCCTGGCCATGCTGCTGCAGATGAGCCCCCTGTGGGCTCGGGGGCTGGACCGGTGGGAGATCCGTGTTCTGGGCACCGACATCAACCGGCGCATGGTCCGCAAGGCCCGGGCTGGACGGTATCGCCCATCATCCTTCAAGGGGCTCACCGAGCCTCGCCGTCGGGCCATTCAGGCGAGATTCTTCCGCGTGGAGGGGGATCTCTTCTCGGTGGATACGGAGCTCCGGGGCCTGGTGAGCTTCCTGCATCTGAACCTGCTGGATCGGGACGGAGCGGGCCTTTTTGGCGAGATGGACATCATCTTGTGCCGCAATGTCTTGATGTACTTTCCCCTTCCCGTGCGCATGAGGGTGCTTCGAGCTTTCTATCAGAAGCTGGCGGTTGGGGGATATCTGCTCCTGGGGCATTCGGAGAACCTGCTGGGGCTAAAGACCCCGTTCGAGGTCCACCGGCTCAAGGATGCCCTGGTCTATCGCAAGGGTGGCTCGGTCTTTGGCGCCCACAGCGACTCCCGGTGGGAGCGCTGACATGGGTCGCGGTGAGACATCGGCTCGGAGCCGACCGGTGCGGGTCCTGGTGGTGGATGACTCGGCCTACGTGCGTCGCACTCTGCGAGCGCTGCTGCTTTCGTCCATGGACATCGAGGTGGTGGGCACGGCAGTGGACGGCAACGAGGGGCTGGTTGCGGTGGAGCGGCTGCAGCCAGACGTGATCACCCTGGATCTGGAGATACCGCGCCTGGACGGCTTCGCCTTCTTGCGGATCCTGATGCGGCGCTGGCCCACTCCGGTGATCGTCGTTTCCAGCCACTAGGACAAGCAGACGGTGCTGCGTGCGCTGGAGCTGGGGGCGCTGGACTTCGTGGCCAAGCCGGAGAAGATGGCCTCCCCGAACCTCAAGCAGATCCGTGGAGAGCTCGTGGACAAGGTGCTGGCCGGGGCCGGCTCACGGGTGGAGCAGCTCAGGCGCCGGATCGACTCTGCCCGGGACACGGGAGCCATGGAGGCCGAGGCAAGGTCGAGCCCTGCACCGCGGCCGCGGCCCGTGGCAGCGGCTTCCGAGCTGGTGGTGGTGGGTGCCTCCACCGGGGGGCCGTCCAGCCTGCGTGCCATCCTCTCCAGGCTCCCTTCGGACTTCCTTTTTGGGATGGTTGTCGTGCAGCACATGCCGGCCCGCTTCACAAAGGCCTTCGCCGAGCGCCTCGACCAGGAGTTCCCCATCTCCGTCCGCGAGGCCACGAGCGGGAGCCTGATTCACCGTGGAGAGGTGGTCATCGCCCCGGGAGGCTTCCACACCGAGGTTCGCCCCTGCTCCAGGGGGCTCGAGACCATCGTGCTGCCCGCCGAGGTGGGGGAGCGCTACGTCCCTTCTGTGGACCGGCTGCTGTCGAGCGCCGCGGACTCCGCCGGCAGCCGGGTGGTGGCTCTCGTCCTCACCGGGATGGGCTCCGACGGAGCCATGGGTGTTCAGTACGTCCACATCCACGGCGGGAGGACCCTTGCGGAGGACGAGTCCACAGCGGTGGTTTTCGGCATGCCCCGGGCCGCCATCGCCACGGGCGCCGTGGACTCGGTGGTGCCCTTGGATGCGATCCCCACGCACCTTTTGACCCTGGCAGGCCAGCGAAGCCCTTGAGCCTGCCACTTCACGTCCGCGAACGCTTTTTGCTGTGCAATGCTGCATCTTTGCCGCAGGGCGAGCATGTGGTACTGTCCGCCTTGTGGATCCTGCCGCCCTGGTGGGCGATGTTGAGCGAGGTGATATCCCATGGCCGATAGCGACGTCGGAG